>CAZSDE010000105.1:7733-9180 GCA_964605435.1 uncultured Akkermansia sp. | reverse complement strand
TCCCCATCGGTCAGGATTGAAAGTCATTCTGTCCATGACGGCGGTTTTCAGGTCCCACGGTCAGGGGCGGGTACAGCGCGCAGATGATGGAGGAAGGGGATTCGGGTCTCCCGGCCTGCGGTTGGGGCCCCGGGGAGACGCAGCCTCATGCCGTTCCCGAGGGGGTGAGGGGTGGGGTCAGCGATGGCGCTGCGGATTCCTTGCGCGCCGGAGATCTGTCGCTTATGCTGACGGTAAGCCTGTGTTTATGAAACGCCTTTTCCGGCTCATTGCCGTCCTTGCCATTGTCTGTGTGCCTCTTGTTCCGGAGGGATCGCTGGCGCAGGCTCCTGCCGCGCCAGCCCCTGCGGCGGCAGATGCTCCCGCAGCCGCACCCGCCGATACCGGCACGGGGCCCGTTATCGGCATCCTTGATGCGGCTGCGCCTGCTGCGCCCGCCGAGACTGCGGCGGCGGTTCCGGCGCGCAAACCGGGTTCGTCCCTTGATCCAGTCAAGCTTTTCCGGGAGGGCGGCATCACGATCTACGCGTTGCTGGCGCTGTCGCTGGTCATGTGTGCGCTCATTGTCTTCTACTTCCTGACGATCCGGCGGGCTGCGGTGGTGAGCGACGCCTTCATGCGGACGGCGGAGGGTCTCATCCGCAAACAGGATTACGCTGGGCTGCTGACGGTCTGCAACCGCCGCACGGAAGCGATTGCGCTGATCACGCAGAAGGCCCTAGATTTTGCCACCAAGAATCCCACGGCGACCCTTGAGGAAGTCCGTCAGGTGACGGAGAGCGAGGGGCAGCGTCAAGCCAGCCAGCTTTCCCAGCGCATTGCCTATCTTGCCGACATTGCGGCCATTGCGCCAATGGTCGGGCTCCTGGGAACCGTGTTCGGCATCATGAAGGAATTCAGCAACATTTCCGACCGGGCGGCCCAGCTGAACATGATGAAGGCTCAGATGAGTTTTGCGGGAGGGACTGCGGAAGCGCTGGTGAATACGGCGGCCGGCCTCGTCATCGCCATTCCGTCGATGATTGTCTACTCGATCTACAAAGGGAAAGTGAACCACCTCATTTCGGAACTGGAAGCGGCGTCGACTTACATCATGGCGCTTCTCAGTGCGCAGTACAAACGCGTCACGGCGCAGGCCCGGGCACAGCAGATGGCGGCCCGCGAACAGACGCCCACGAGAACCCGTTGAACTGATCCCCCTTGCCATGAAATTCCGGCGGAACTCCCACGATCAGGGACACGGCATGAACCTTGTGCCCCTCATCGACGTCCTGCTCATTCTGCTGATCTTCTTCATCGTGAACCTCGCGATGGCGAAGTTTGAAACGGAAGTGAACATCAGCGTGCCCGCCGCCGACTCGGGCAAGCAGAACAACCGGACAGTTGGGGAGCTCGTCGTGAACATCCGCCGCGACGGAACCCGCGTCCTCAATAGCCAGGTCCTTAC
>CAZSDE010000105.1:0-7723 GCA_964605435.1 uncultured Akkermansia sp. | reverse complement strand
AGATTCTGAACTGAAGTATAAGTTCGACGAGATCGCCAAATTCGACCGCAAGCAGGCCATAATCATCCGGGCCGACACGCGGACCGAGTATGGCGACATGTTCCGCGTTCTGGACCTCTGCCATCAGGCGGGCCTGTATCATGTTTCCTTTGCGACCCGTGAAGCCGAGGCTCCCGCCGCCCGCTGAGCGCCCACTTTCCGTGGTGGCAAACTCCGCATGACAAGGCCGCCTTCCCGCTTTCACTAGCGTGCCCTGGCACCTGCCGCCCGACCATGCGCCGTTCCCCGCTCACCCGCCGCCCTTACTGCTTCAGCCACCCACGGTTGCTGGCCATCCTGCTGCTGGCCCTGCCGTGCTCCGGCCCGTCTCAGGAGGCACGCCCGCCCCGGGCCATCCCGGTCGATGAAGAACCCAGTTCGACCGCCAAGCCTGCGCCGGCCCCGGCTCCCCCGCGCGCCCTGCCCGTCCCGGAAACGGTACCCGGCGAAGCCCCCGCGGCCAAGCCCCCGGCCACCGGAGCCGTGCCCCGCCGCACTCAGAAGGCCCCGGCCAAAACCAACGATCCGGAAAAAGACCTCTACGAATACTCCGACTTCATCTTCAGCCAGCGCGCGGATTACAAGCTCGCGGCCCGCCAGTTCTCGGAATACCTCAGCATCTACCCGCAGGGACGCTACCGCGACGACGCCCGCTTCAAACTCGCCGAATCCCATTACCGCAATAAACTGGACGACCTCGCCCTCCAGGAATTCGACGCCTACTTCCGCGAGTTTCCGAACGGCAAGAACCGTCAGACCGCTTTCTACCACGCCGGCGAAGCCCACTACCGCATCGCTTCCCAAATGCCTGTGCTCGAACGCGCGGGCCGAGTCCAGCTGGCATTCGATGCTTACCGGGCGTCTCTGTCGGCCTCGCGTTCCGGTCCTTACGCCTGCTACTCTGCTTTCCGCCTTGGCACGTATGCCTACAATTCTGCTCAGGAAGAAGCCGACCGCTACAAGGAAGCCGTGCGCTATTTCACGATCGCGGCATCGCAGTGCCCCAAGGACCAGGATAAGATCCGGGCCACCGCATGGTTTTTCCTCGGCCGAAGCCACCGCTATCTATCCCAGAATAAGGAGGCGTCTGCCGCCTTCGAACAGGTCCGCACCATCAGCCGCGACAATCCGTACTTCGACAAGGCCCTCGAGGAGCTCGCCCAGCTCGATGTCGAAGCCGGACGGTCTAAGGACGCCAAGGAGAAGTTCGACCTCCTTGCCCGCGAAAGCAAGGACTCGGAAACCCGCGCCAGTTCGCTCGTCAATTCCGGCATGCTCCTCGCGGAAACCGAGGAAGGCCGCGCCGAAGCCCTCGCCAAGTTCGAAGAAGCTCTCCAGATCCCCGGCGACCGCGCCAAGGAAGCCCGCGCGCGCGCCCGCTTCGGACTCGTCTGGGGCTACCACCGCCAGAACGATCAGGAGAAGGTTCTCGAGGCATGGCGGGGCCTGCAGTCAGGCGACTACGCCGACCTTGACGAATACAACCGCGCGAGACTCTGGCTCATCGCTGGAACGGCCTACGCCACGCTCGGCAAGCACGCTCCGGCCGCACAGACCCTCCGCCTCGTGGAAAGTCTCGCCGCCAGCACGGACCAGCGCGTGGCTGAAACGGCGCTCGAAGCCGGCTACAAGCGCATCGTCAGTCTTTTCAAACTGAACGACCCAATGCTGCCGGATGCCGTCGACGAATACGTCAAACTCTGGTCTCCCCGCTTCCCGGACTCTGATTACCTCGACAAGGCATGGCTGGCGCGGGGGTCATGGTACTTCAACCGGACGATCTGGGAATCGGCGGCTTCGGCGTATGGCAGTGTCCGCCTCGACAAGCTCGAACCGGCCCGCGCGGCCAACTATCTGTACCAGCGTGGCTGGTCGGAAGCCTCGGCCGGCAGCAAGGAGGCTGTCACCACCCTCTCTCAGTTTCTTGAGAAATATCCGGAAGACGAACGCGCCCCGATCATCCAGCTGCAGCGCGGCATGGCCCGTCTCAAAATCGGAGATACCGCCAATGCTCTGACGGATTTCGAAGACCTTGTGAGCCGGACCGCCGGCACGGAAACAGGAGAGACGGCCCTCTACCAGGCATCCCTCGTCAAGGGCACCCGGCAGGACTTCACGGGAATGGTGGCCTCGTTCCAGAAACTCATCGCCGACTACCCCAAGACCCGCTTCCTTGCCGAAGCGCGCTACTGGATCGGCGCCGGACTCTACCAGCTCCAGAAGTACGCGGATTCCATCGAACCACTGACGGACGCCCGCCGGCTCGACTCCCGCACGTACCAGCAGGACACATCGCTCATGCTCATCGGAGCCCACGCCGCCCTCAAGGACATCGATGGGATGGTCAAGGAAGTCGACGCCTTCCTCAATAACCCAGCGATGCAGAAGCCGGTGCCCAAGGACCTCCTGCGCTGGCTCGGCGTCACGCTCTACCGCGAGCGCAAGGACTATCCCCACACCGCCCGCTACCTCGCCTTCGTTGCCAACCACGACGAGCCTGCCCAGACGGATCCCGATATCTGGCTGGCCCTCGGCGAATCACTGGTCGAAGTAAAGGAGAACGCCGCCGCCCTGCGTGCCCTCGATGCCCTCCTCAAAATCGAGGAACGCAAACCGCAGCGCGCCCGGTCGTTCCTCCTGCGCGGGCGTGCCCTCCTCGGCCTCAATGACCTCGAGGAAGCCCGCAAGAGTGTCGACAGCGGCCTCGAGATCGACCGCGAAACTCTCATCGCGGCCCAGCTCCACCTCCTGTCAGGCGATGTTGCCAGCCGTTCCAACCTTCCGGTCGAAGCCGTCAACAGCTACAATCTCGTGCGCAATGTCTGGGAAGACCCCGTGCTCACCCCGACCGCCATTCACCGCATGATCGTGCTCCTCGACCGCAGCAAGGACGCGGAAGACAAGAAGAAGTCAGCCGACCTCAAGAAGGAACTCGCCAGCAAGTACCCACGGTTCCAGGCTCCCAAATGATGGACGCCCGACGCTTCCAGGTTCACCACGACTCCCTTATCGTCCGCACCCCCGGCCGCGGCACCACGGAAATCACCGACGCCGTCGCCGCCATCGCCGCAGCCTCGGGCATCCACGACGGCACCGTCACGGTGTTCGCACGCCACACCAGCTGCAGCCTCGTCATCATGGAAAATGCAGACCCATCCGCCCGCACGGACCTGCATGGCTTCTTCGACCGCATCGCTCCCGACGGAGCCCCATGGCTGGTCCACACCGCGGAAGGCCCGGACGACAGCCCCAGCCACCTCCGCATGGCCCTCACCAGAACGTCGGAAACCATCCCGCTCCGCGCAGGCCGGCTCGACCTCGGCACGTGGCAGGGCATCTACCTCTTCGAGCACCGCAAGGCTCCCCACCGCCGCGAAATTGTGGTCACCGTCATGGGTCTGACCTGACTTCCACCCGCCGCAGATAGGCTTCCGCATCCTCCCGGTTGGCGTCTTCTTCCCACAGCGCACCGCCGCCGCGCCCGGGCGAAATCACAGATTCTCCCATTTCTTCGAGGGCCACCATCAAGGCCCATGCCACGCCGGAATCCCGTCCCAGTTCTTCCCGCAGCCCGGACCGGAACAGGGGAAGATCTGCAGGATCACGCCGGCGCGCCAGTGCACGCCACGCCCGCGCACGGTAGCGGGCATCGTAAGCCGCCCCAGCCCGCAGCGCCGATCGCAGTTCGCAGGCCACGCGACCCGCATGCTCGGACCGATACCCCGCCCACGCGATTTCATCCAGTTCCTGACGTGTCAGGTGTTCCCCGGCCGCCCTCGCCATCAGGCTCGCCGCTGCTGTCAGGAATTTCGCTGGAATGCTCATGCCGTCATCCGGGAGGCACGCTCCCGTTCTTTCCCTGATTGCACGGATTCCTGCCTTCATCCACTATTCCCTCATGTCAAAGTCCCCCGTCCCCCGCTGGGATGCCCTCGGATCCGGGCATGGCTTCCGCTCCACTGCCACCGCATGGGACCTGCGCTGGTGGATTCTCGCCGCTACCCTCACCTCCATCGTCGTCCACGCCGGCCTCTTCGTCGCCATCAAGCGCCTCAAAATCCCCGGACGATCGGTCGCCGAGGACATGCTCGCCAGCCCCCAGACCGGCACCTTCGAATTCGATCTCGAACAGGTCACGCTCGCAGGCAATGCCGTGCAGCGCGACCTCACGCCGGAACCACCGGACCTTTCCCGGAAACAGGAAACCACCACAGCCACCACGGCGCTTCCCGACCTCACGGAACTCGCCGAAGCCATCCGCGACCGCGCCGTCGTGCTCACCCCGGCCATCGCCACGCCCACCGCCAATCTCAAACTGAGCACTCCGGCTCCGGGAACCTCGGGCGACCTCCTCGACGATCCTTCCACCGTCCGCCAATCCCTCGCCGGCGACCTCAAGGATTCTCTGCTCGCCCGATCCACCCTCACAAGCCCGTCGCAAATTGCTCCGGACGATTCCCAATTGCTCATCGAGGGAGCTACTTCCAGCGGCAGCGCCGATCTCAAGGACGATATCCTCAAGTCCCTCAAGAAAGGATCAGGCGGCAACGGCGGACTCGATGGATTTGCCTCGCTCGACGACCTCTTCAATCACAAAGGGCCCGTCACCGGCGACTTCAAAACCATGCTGCGCACGGACCTCCTCTTCGATTTCGGTTCGGCCCAGCTCCGCCCGGACGCCCGCCTCAGTCTCATGAAACTCGGGGCCATCATTCAGAACAATGCGGGAGCCACCTTCCGCCTCATCGGCCATACCGACACCATCGGAGCCCCCGCCACCAATCAGACACTCAGCGAAGCCCGCGCCGCCGCCGTGCGCGACTGGCTCGTCTCCAGCCTCCGCCTCGACGGCACCAACATCATCGTCGAAGGCCGCGGCGAATCTGAACCGCTCCCGGACATCAATCCCAACGGCTCGCCCGACGAACAGCAACTCAACCGCAGGGTCGAAATCCATAAATCCGGTGGCTGACCATCCGGGAAACACCGCCTGAGCCGCCGCCGCACGCCCCCCAGATTCCGCTTCACCGTGCCTGCCGGGTCCGCACCAGCATCAGCGCCGCACGACGGCAGCGGCAGCGGATTGATCCGTCTGCTTCTCTGTCTGCTTGCAGCCCTGACCTGCTGCCAATGCGCTGCCCCACGCGTCGACCCGACCCGACCCCGACTCCCCCGCCTCACCATGGACCTCACACGCAATGTCTGGACCTGCCGCGATGGCAAGGAACTCCCCTTCACCCGCTGGACCCCGGCGGCACAGCAACCGACCAAAGGCGTGGTCGTCTGCATCCACGGTCTCAGTGGCGCAGCGAGCGACTTCTGGCCGGCTGGCGAACACCTCAGCCCCATGGGATTTTCTCTCTACGGCCTGCAGCTCCGCGGCCAGGGCAACGACCCCGATACCCGCCGCCGCGGCGATATCCGTTCGCATCGCCAATGGCGCCACGACCTTATCGACTTCACCCGCATCGTCCAGCAGCAGCACCCACACACGCCAGTCTACTGGTTCGGGGAAAGCCTCGGTGCCCTCATTGCCATCGATTCCGCCGCCTCGGGAGAAATCAAGGAAGCTCCCCCGGCCGGCCTCATCCTTGCTTCACCAGTCGTTTCCCTGCGCGACACCCTGCGTCCGCCACCCCTCCGCAATCTTTTCCTCCGCAGCCTCATACGTCTTCTCCCGGATAAGCGCATCTCCCTCGAAAAACTCGGCAACAGCGAGGTCCAGGTCACCAGCAGCACGACCCACCGCGGCCAGATGCAGCACACCGCCCATTACGTCAAAGACTTCACCCTGCGACTCTTCCGCGAAGTCGATATTCTCATGCGCGGCAGCCCTGCCGCCGCCGCCAGAATCACCACTCCCTCACTGATCCTCTACACCCCCAACGACCCACTCACCCCGCCGGACAAAATCGAGTCGTTCTTCGACAGCATCGCCTCCCGCGACCGCGCCAAGGTCTTCTTCGCGCAATCATACCACCTCATCCTCCACGACCGGGAACGGGACCGCGCCCTCAGTGCGCTGGATTCATGGCTCACGGAACGGACCGGCCAACCCAGCAGCTGATGCCTGCTCCGCTCGGATCTTACCGAGACCTCGGCACCTGCCCATGAGGGACGAGCGGGACGGGCACCGCGGGCAATTCCGCTCCTGCCAGAATCCATTGACGGATCTTGTCGGTCTCCCGCTTCGGAATGGCATGACCGCTCGGTGGCATCGCTCCAGGTTCGTCATCCGCAAGGATCGTCACCTGGTAGAATCGGCTGGCCTCGGGCTTGCCGGGGACAATGAATTTCGCTTCGCCACGCAGCTTTGCCAGTTCCGCACTTGTCCCGATCGCGGGCATGAACTTCAGCCGCGTCGTCCCATGGCAATGCACACAGTAGCGCTCGAGAACTGGCTGCACCGATGCAAAACTTCCAGGCTGCGGCCCCGTCGTCACACAACCTGTCAGGGGATACAGCGCTGCCAGCGCCACCACGGAAATACTGATCGCTCGTTTCATGAATGCAGGAGGCTCCGCAGGAAATGCATGAACCCCTGAGGATCTTGCCTGCTTACCCGCCCTGCGTCCACCGGCTTTTGCAGCCGCCCTCAGACCAGCTGCGAACGCACCAACCGCGCCATGGCAGCCACATCACCGTCATCAGGACTCCCGCCATCGCCGCCGGCGGACTCGCCAAGATCACCGCAGCGGATCACCCGCCCGCCCTTCCACACCCAGGCATCCCGGCGCCACGGGCCGACTTTCCGGGGATCCGACCACGTGTGAATTCCCAGCACAGCACCGGAAACCGCCGCCGCCATGTGCATCGGCCCGCTGTCCACACTCCCCGTGAAGGACGCCTTCCGCAGCAGCCACATCAGTTCCCCCAAAGTCGTCCGGTTCAGCAGATTGATGGCATTTTCCGGAAAACGCAGTGCTTCCCCACCCTCCAGCCGTCCCGCCACGACCACAGGCTCTCCGGCCATCTCCCGGCAGAAAACCTCGGCCTGCCGCACTGTCAGACTCTTCCCTTTCCCGCGGCTGAACGGATGCAGCACCACAAACCCGCGATCCGTCATCTTTTCAAGACCCGCCCCCAGCGGAGCTGTTCCGGCCGGCAGAGGGAATTCCACCTCGCCATCCGCATCAAAAGCCCGCGCCACCATCAGACATCGCTCGACCGCATGATCGCCCTTCCGCACCGCCACGACTTCATCGTGAAACCACCGCGCCCCTTCCCGGCTGTCACTCATCCCGACCGACCAGCGCGCCCCGCTCGCCCATGAGACCAGCCCGCTCCGCAGCAATCCCTGAAAATCGAGAACCAGTTCCGCCCTGCCCGTCCGCCGCATCCCGCCCAGCCAGCGCACAAACCTTCCCATTCCGGCCAAACCCCGGAATTGCCCGCGCGGAAACACGACCACGCCATCGATATCAGGATTCCCCTCGAGCAGCGGTGCAAACTCAGGATTGATCAGCCAGCGGATCCTCCAATCCGGCCAGCGCCGCTTCATCAGACGGACCGCCGGAAGCGCATGGACGACATCACCGAGCGAACTCGGCTTCACCACCAGCACGCTCCGCACCGCTCCGGCTTCCAGCCCGCGCTTCACACGTGGGCCCCCTTCACGACTTCATGAGCGGACGCCACCACGCCTGATTCTCCTGATACCACCGCACGGTCGCCTCGATGGCCC
>CAZSDE010000104.1:8829-9207 GCA_964605435.1 uncultured Akkermansia sp. | reverse complement strand
GCCGGAGGATGTTTCGCTCATGAGCTTCGATGACGACGTGGCCTTCGCCGGCTGTGATCCACCCATTGCCTGCATGAAATGGGATGTGCAGCCACTCATCCGGCGCGTGCTCCGCTGGGCATCGCTGCTCAGCCAGGGCACGGTGGATACGAAGCACACGTTCGTGCGCGTCACTTTCGACCCCGGCGGCTCCATTGGACGGGCCCCCGGCTGAGAACCGACCCGTTCAGCTCACAAGGGCCGACACGAGGTTGCCGTGAATGTCGGTGAGGCGGAAATCGCGTCCCTGGAACCGGAAGGTCAGGCGTTCATGATCGACGCCCAACTGATGCAGCAGGGTGGCATTGAAATCATGAACGTGGACGGGATCGCGGACGA
>CAZSDE010000104.1:3238-8819 GCA_964605435.1 uncultured Akkermansia sp. | reverse complement strand
GAGACCGGCAGTGCCGCCTCCGCTCAGTTAGGTTCCGAAGTCGGCGTAACGGCCATCAGGCGAGGAGGGGCTGAACGACATTTCCGGCGATGTCGGTGAGTCGGTAGTCGCGGCCCTCGTGGCGGAAGGTGAGGCGTTTGTGGTCGACACCCATGGCGTGGAGGAGAGTGGCGTGGAGGTCGTGCACGTGGACGGGATCGCGGACGATATTGTAGCAGAATTCGTCGGTTTCCCCGTGGCTGTAGCCGCCCTTGAAGCCACCGCCGGCCACCCATGCGGAAAAGCAGCGTCCGTGGTGATCGCGCCCGAATCCGGGATTGGAGATGTTGCCCTGCACATAGGCCGTGCGGCCGAATTCACCGGCAAAGATCACGAGGGTATCCTCCAGCAGACCGCGCTGCCGCAGATCCTCGACAAGGGCCGCACTCGGCTGATCGACATCGCGGCACTGCTTGGGAAGGTGGTTCTTCAGATCCCCATGCTGATCCCATCCCCGGTGGTAGAGCTGCACGAAACGGACACCGCGTTCGCTCATGCGCCGCGCCAGCAGACAATTGTAGGCATAGCTTCCCGGCGTCTTCACTTCGGGACCATAGAGATCGAGGACGTGCTGCGGTTCCTTCGAAAGATCCGTGAGATCGGGTACACTCGCCTGCATGCGGTAGGCCATTTCATACTGATGAATGCGGGTGGCCGTCTCGGGATCCGCCAGCGTTCCGGAGGTCAGCCCGTTGAGTTCGCCGAGGGTATCGAGCTGCTCGCGGCGGGCATCACGGCTCAGCCCAGCCGGATTCTCAAGGTAGAGCACAGGGTCGCCCTGACTGCGGAATTTGACGCCCTGATACGATCCCGGCAGGAAACCCGCGCCCCAGAGACGCGAGAAGAGCGGCTGATCCGTGCGGTTGCCACTGCCCTGGGAAATGAGGACGACGAACGATGGCAGGTTATCATTGGTGCTGCCGAGCCCGTAACTCATCCACGCCCCGAAACACGGACGCCCGGGCTGCTGACTACCGGTCTGAATGAAGGTGATGGCCGGGTCGTGATTGATGGCGTCGGTGTGCAGCGTCCGGATCAGGCAGATCTGATCGGCGATCTTTCCGGTGTGCGGCAGCAGTTCGCTCAACTGCATGCCACTGCGGCCATGAGGCGCGAACTTCCATTGGGCCGCCGCCACGGGGAATGCGCTCTGGCCGGATGTCATCCCGGTGATGCGCTGGCCCATGCGGATGGAGCCGGGCAATTCCTTGCCGTGGTGCTGGGCCATGGCTGGCTTGTGATCGAACAGATCAATGTGCGACGGAGCCCCGGACTGATGGAGGTAGATGACGCGTTTCGCGCGGGCCGCATGGTGCAGACCGCTCAGACCGGTGCCGGGCGCAGCCTCGGCTGCGCGGCCCATGAGGGAACCAAGGGCAGTGGTGCCGAGAAAGGATGCGGCTCCGCGCAGGAAGACGCGGCGGTTGGCGGCATTGAGCAGAGGAAAGTGTGGGTCGTTCATGGGTTTGGCACGCAGCTCAGTTGCAGATCGTTTCGTCGAGATTCAGCAGGGTCGAGGCAATCACCGTCCATGCCGCCAGTTCGGGATCGGACACGCCCGCGTCCCGCGGAGCCACGCCCGCCGAAACGAGCCTGGTGGCCTCCGCCGGGGCCGCCGCAAACCTCGACAACTGCCGTTCCAGCAGGCCCTGCAGGGCCGCCAGCTCGCGCCCGCCGGCCTTGCGCGACGTGCAGAGCCGGAATCCGAAGGCCAGACGTGCGGCGGTTTCGCCTCCGCCTTCCCGCAGAATCCTCTGGGCGAGCACCCGCGCCGCTTCCACATAAACTGGGTCGTTGAGCAGAACGAGCGCCTGCAGCGGCGTGCTCGTGACGGCCCGCTCCGCCGTGCAGACTTCGCGGTCGGGCGCATCAAAGGTCATCAGCGACGGCGGTGGACAGGTTCGCTTCCAGAAGGTGTAGAGCCCGCGCCGCCAGCGGTCCGCTCCCTCGCTCGGCGTGTAGAATTGACCAGTCCAGTTCCCGGAATCCTCACGCTTGGAAAGTTCTTCCCACAAACCTTCCGGCTGCGGTGGAAAGACACTGGGACCGCCCACCTTCGCATGCAGCAGACCACTCAGGGCAAGCGCATTGTCCCGCACATGCTCGGCGGGCAGACGCGACCGCGGACCACGCGCAAGCAACCGGTTCTCCGGGTCCTTCTGCAGCGTCTCAGGAATGCCAGCCGCACTCTGACGGTACGCATGACTCGTCACGAGCAGAGTCACCAGCCGCTTCACATCCCAGCCACTCTCCCGGAATTCCACGGCCAGCCAGTCGAGCAGTTCCGGATGACTCGGAAATTCTCCCTGCAGCCCGAAGTCGTTCACGGTCTTCACGAGCCCACGGCCGAAGAAAATCGACCACATCCGGTTCACCGTGACCCTCGCGAGCAGAGGATGCTCCGGAGCAGTCAGCCATGCCGCCAGCGCCCGGCGGTCCGATGGACCATTCTCCGGAACCCGACCGAGCACGGCCGGCACCGCTGTGCTGACCCGCTCGCCTTTCACATCGTACTGACCACGCGACAGAATGAACGTATCGCGCGGCTTCTCCATCTGCCGCATCACCATGACCGTCGGAAACGATTTGCGGAGAGCCTCGAGTTCCTGCTGCAGCGAAGCGACCGTGCCGTCACCGCTTGCCGCGGCCACATTACCGGTCACCGCAAGCCGGAAGCGTCCAATCGCATGATGCACGACCGGCGTATCAAAGCGCAGCCGCACGGTGAGTCGACCACCCGCGGGCGTATGTGGTTCGCAGGCAAACCACGCCGTGTCGGCCGCATGGCGCTCGTTGCCGTCCACCGCCCATCCCGTGCCGGCGTTGCCGTCGATGGCGCGCCCGATTTCATACTGCTTCTGCGAATAGGTGGCATGCGCCCCTGTGAATTTCACACCGTCCACCTCGATCTCGGCGAGCACGAAGTTGCCATTGCTGGCCCGGCCCGGTCCACCGCCCGGCAGACTGGCATCAGGCAACGTTTCCAGCCGGATGCCGCTGATGACACCCGCCGGCACTTCGGCCTCCACCGTGTAGACTTCCCCGGCCGGATGGCTGCCGCTCGCCAGCAATGATCCATCCGACTGCATGGTCAGCATGCCGCCGCCCGCCGCCTCCGCCTTCACAGGCCGCAGCACCGTCCACGCGGCCACATCAGTCTTCCGGCCGCCTGCGGCAATGGCCTGCTCCAATTCCGCCACACGCTTTTCCTGCTCAGCCGTCGGCACGCTCAGCACGGGCTCGGCATTGCCACGGTTGCCATCAAGGCCACGCTCGGGAACAGCATTGAAGTAGGCATAAAGCGAATAGAAATCGCGCATCGTGAGCGGATCATATTTGTGATCGTGACACTGCGCGCAGTTCATGGTGAGGCCCAGAAAGACCGTCGAAAACGTGTTCACCCGGTCGACCATGTAGGCATTCAGGTATTCCTCCGCGATCGCTCCGCCCTCGAAATTGATCATGTTGTTCCGGATGAAGCCGGTGGCCACAATCTGATCCCGCGCGGCCTGCGGCATGAGATCGCCCGCCAGTTGTTCCCGCACAAACTCGTCAAAGGGCTGATTCCGCTGAAAGGCCGCCATCACCCAGTCGCGCCACGGCCACATCTCCCGTCCACTGTCGAGATGGTAGCCATGCGTGTCGGCATAACGCGCCAGATCCAGCCAGTGCAGCGCCATCCGTTCCCCATAGGCCGGCGACCCAAGGAGCCGCGCCACCACCTTCTCATAGGCATCCGCAGACCCATCCGCCAGAAACGCATCCATCTCCGCCACCGTCGGCGGCAGACCCGTCAAATCGAGCGTCACCCTCCGCAGCAAACGTTCCCGCTCAGCCTCGGGCCGCGCCTTCCATGATTCCTTCGCGAGCCTCGCAAACACAAAGGCATCAACCTCATTCCGCACGACCGCCCCATCGCTCAGCACCGCACTGCCCACCGGCACTTCCGGAACGGATGGCCGCACGGCCGGCTCAAAGGCCCAGTGCCGCGCATAGCCAGCACCAGATTTCACCCAGTCCTGCAGAACGGTCACCTCGCGGGCCGACAAAGGCTTCTTCACCTTCGGCGGCGGCATGACTTCATCCGGATCGTCCGACACAATCCGCGCCAGCACTTCCTCCGCATCCCAGCCAGGTTCATCCAAGCGCAGCTTCGCCTTCCGTTCCTTCTCGTCCGGCCCGTGACAACTGTAGCACTTGTCCGATAGCACCGGCCGGACGTCCCGGTTGAAATCAGGACCTCCCGCACGGCTCAAGCCCGTCGGTGACAGAAAAAAAGGAAGAAACAGCAGAACGCAGGGTCGCATGCCTCCCGTATACGGGCGGACGAGCAGCGCTTTGAAGCAAAATTTCAGGAAGAAAGCCCCGTCCGCAGCTTCTCGAGCAGCGCCTTGGTGGCCTTGATGCCTTCCGGTTCACCAAGTTTGCTTCCCTCGTACTCGATTCCAATGAAGCCGTGCCAGCCATGCTTCTTGACGACAATGTCCAGCATCCTGGCGTAATCCGTGTGCGTCTCGTCTCCCGCTTCGTTGAAATCATGACTCTTCGCACTCACTCCCTTGGCATAGGGCATGAGTTCGTCGACCCCCTTGTAGCGGTCGTATTCGGTATTCCCATCCAGACGGAAATTCCCAAAATCCGGCAGCGTCCCGCAGTTCTTCAGACCAACCTGCTTCATGACGTCGGCCAGCCACGCCCCATCGCTCGAGAGTTGACCGTGATTCTCGACAATGACCCCGATCTCGTACGGAGCCGCCACTTCGCAGAGGCTGCGCAGACCGTCGGCGGCCCGCTTGGCTTGTTCCTCGCGGCTACCCTTACCAGCCGTGTGCGCATTGACCCGGATGCTGTGGCAACCAAGCGCCTTGGCCGCTTCAATCCACTTCTTGTGATTCCCGACCGCCTTGGCCCGCGCCGCATCATCCGGATCACCAAGATGTCCTTCGCCATCACACATGATGAGCACACTGGTGACACCCTCGCCTTCGCAGATCTTCTTCAGTTCAGCCACATAAGCGGCATCCGTCGCCTTGTCCTTCCAGAACTGATTGACCCATTCCACCCCGTCGATCCCGAATTCCTTCTTCGTCATCACAGGGAAATCGGTATTCTTCATCTTGCCCGCGAAGAGCGCCTTGTGCAGCGACCATTGCGCAAGCGAAATCCGGAAGGCCGGAGCCGCATCAGCCGCACGGAGCCGGGAAACAGGGGCCGCCACCGCAGCAGTAGCCATGGCCAGAAAGGAACGTCGGGAGGTTTTCATCAGGAAGTCAGGTGTGACCCGAACATGACTGCCGCGCTCCGGCTTGACCAGCGCAATCTCTCCGCATCGCCGGAACCTCTCCGCATCGCCGGAACCGCCCTCCATGTTGCCATAGACTGCTGTTACCCTCTCTCACTGAGTGAAAAAGACACGAAAATGCGACTTGTTTCGCCAATGTGAATTTCATTACTCTCCCGTGCCACCTCGCGACGCAGGCTGCGGATGAGAGGGTGGTGCAACCCGTGTTACCTGTCCTATGAAACTGTTGCTGCCGAATCA
>CAZSDE010000104.1:0-3228 GCA_964605435.1 uncultured Akkermansia sp. | reverse complement strand
AGGAAGAGCCGTTACCCTTCTCAGGGGATTCATGCTCAGCACCGCATTGATGGTCGCCTCTGCACCGCTCAGGGCTCAATCGCTCGCCGATGCACTCGACGGCCCAGGCCTCGTCTGGGAAACGCAGCAATCCACCCAGACCGGCCTCGACACCACCACGGGCTGGACGTCACAGTCCACCATCACACACGACGGAACCGATGCCGCCCGCAGTGCCGCCGGACCGGATGTAAGCTAAAGCACATTGCGCACACGCAGCTTCACGGGCCCAGGCTATGCGGTTTTCTGGCGCCGCCGCGGCGAAGATTCCACCTATTCCTATTCCACCGTCTATGTAAACGACCGCTTTGCGGATTCCTATATCCCAGCCGCACAGTGGATGCCAACCGCCATCCAGCTGCCGGCGGGCCCGGTGAATCTGGAACTGCGCTGGCCGGGCGAAACAAGGTCGGGCAGCGGACCGGATACCTTCTGCTACGTCGATGAAGTCGGATTCGAAGCTCCCGGTGGTCCACCCCGTTTCTTCCCCGCGAATCCACCGGATACCATTCTCGTCGAAGGATATGCTTTCTATATCCCCGCAGCCATTCTGGGAGCAAAGCCTGTTACCGTAGAAGTATTCCGACCGGGCAGCAGCTACGCTACCTCTCTCACTCTCAACGAGCCAGCACCCGGCGAAGGCGCGTCCTCAAGTTTCTACTACGGCCTTACCCCGGTGACCGGACAATGGCGCATCAAGGCAACCAATGCGGAAGGAAGCATCGAAAAGACCTTCCAGGTCTCCATTGTACCAGCCGCCCCGCATTCTCTCTACATCGATGCCCCATGGGAAGCATGGTCGGGAGCCGAAGTGCCCGTCAAAATCTATCCTGCGGGTACCGGGCCCTTCACCTACCAATGGGAATTCGAAGGCGTTCCCATCCCCGGGGCCACCAGCGATACCATGGTAATTCCCAGTTTCTCCGCCGCCAATGCCGGAGATTCCCAAGTAACCGTCACTAACGCACTTGGCTCCAGGAAAAGTTCTGCCCACAGAATCTCCCTCGGCTTCTCTCCCCCAGTGCTGACACAGCAACCGGACAAGCTGAACATTCCTCTCTACGGCGGCGATTCCCTGTACATCCAGTTCGAAGGCACCCCGCCGTTCACGAACACATGGAAACGCAACGGGGATATTCTCAGCACCCGTGCCCTCAACTACGCAGGCGATTCATGGTGGCTCGGTGGCGAACCGCATATCACCCCCGGCATCTACACACTCAGCACCAGCACTGGTCTCGGATCCTTCAGCACCAGCCCCATGGTCGTCCAGGTCGGCAAGGGAAGCGATCTCGCCGCGGCCCTCGATCAGACGGAAACCGGATGGACGTTCAGCGATGCATGGGACGGCAGTGGCTGGGTCGGCCAGACCACCGAAACATCCGACGGCACAGACGCCGCAGCCCTCATTTCCTCGCAGCCGGCTTCACTGGGAACGGCCATCGAAGGACCCGCCACCGTGCGCTTCCGCTGGAAGGTAAGCAGCGGGAGCCTCCTGCTCCTCGTTAACGATCTGCCGGAACGTGCCATTTCCGTGGACTTGTCTCAGGAATCTCCATGGGAACTGGTCCAGCTCTCGCTTCCCAGTGGCTGGCACAACCTTTCATGGGTCTCCGGAAATGACGGAACCAACATCACCGGCGCATGGCTCGATCAATTCACCATCGTCAAACCCGGCGCTGGCCCCGTCGTCACCGCCCAACCCGTCAGCCAATCCCACAGGCCCGGGCCCGCTTCGCATCCAGTGGTTCCGCGACGACATCCTGATCTCGGACATCCCGGCATCCTCCCCAGGCACTCAGACATTCTCCGCTCCCGCAGCTGCCTACCTTCCCGGTGCCTACCACCTCGAAGCGACCGATTCCGAAGGCCGCAAGAGCATCAGCGATGACGCCATCGTTTCGGTCGACGGAAATCCCGGCAGCCTTGCCAATCTCGCCGGCGCAGTCGGATACCCCGTCGGAAACTGGTCGTATCCGGAGTTCTCGCCCTTCGATGGTACAGCGGGCGTTCCCGGATCGTGGTACCGCAGCCAGTCGGACGGCACACTCGCCCAGGCCACCCGCAAGGCCGCACGGACACCCAGCCTCGCCGCCGCCCACCGAGCCGGTCTCAACCTCACCCTTGATGCCCAGTCCAACAACCTGCTCCTGCGCTTCCGCTACCGCACAGAAGGCCTCGGCACTCTGCGCCTCGCCATCAATGGCATCCCGGCCGCCTTCACCGAAACCGGAACAGAACCAGGCATCGCCGGCCCACCATGGACCACCGCCGAAGCCGTCATCATTCCTTCCCTTCCCACCACCATCACATGGGAAGCCGAAGCCCTCGAAGACGGCACAACCGCATGGCTCGACCACATCGAAGTCATTCCCATGGTCGCTCCCATCATCACTCAGGAACCCCAAAGCCAGCAGGCCTCCGAGGGTGGCCAGGTCACTTTCTCCGTCACAGCCCAGAGTACCGAACCCATCAGCTACCAATGGTACCGTCTCGGACTCGGTGCCATTCCCGGAGCCACCCAGTCGAGCCTCACCCTGAGCAACCTGCAGCCCGAAGATGCCGACAGCTACTTCGCAGTCGTCAGCAACCGCTTCGGCCTCGCCGTCACCGCCTACGCCAATCTGATCGTCGCACCCCCACCTCCAGTCATCAGCAATGCTTTCGCCAATTCATGGTACCGGCCAGGCGATCCCCTGACTCTCTCGGCAAATGTCACCGGAGGCACTCAGCCGATTCTCTACCGCTGGTACCGCAATGGCGTGCTCATCGCGAGCGGATCCACGCAGTTTTCCCTCCCGGCGGTCTCGCGGAATGACGCGGGCTCCTACCGACTTGAAGTGGAGGATGCCTTTCAGACTGTCTCCACCTCCGCCCGCATTGTCGTCTCTCCCGTCCTGTACAGCATCCGCTGGCTGGACACACCGGACGAAGGCGCGGGAGCCTACCCCAACGCCATCAATGAATCCGGAACGGTCGTCGGCACCGGCACCGGCCACGGCCCTCTCTACTGGCTGGACGGACAAACGGTCGGAACTTCCCTGCCAGTCGCCACCGGTTCGTCCTCCACTGTGATCCCAGTTGGCATCAACGACCAGGGAACCATCGGAGCCTACGACTACAGTGGAGCACGCTTCGCACGATGGTCGCCACCCTATGAGCCTTTTGAAAAACCGGGCCCGGCAGCGG
>CAZSDE010000103.1:4106-9234 GCA_964605435.1 uncultured Akkermansia sp. | reverse complement strand
GCTGCGGTTGCTCGTCGCCAGCAGCAGGGCTCCCGTGAGATTGGCGAGCATCCAGATGGATGGGCTGCGGACGCGAGCCTGGATGTTCTGAAGCGCAATGTCGTCGGTTTCCCATGTGAGGGGGCGACCGAGGCTGGCTTCCACGAGACGGGTGTAGCCGGCGATGAGCGGAGCGATGTCGAATTCGCTGTGACGGGAGCCGGTGGCCGCCGCGATGGCCGCTGCAGCGCTGCGGGTGACCTCGCCGCTGTTCTCACTCGCCTGGTAGGCCGTGGTGAGGAGCACGCAGGCGAAATCTTCCGCGGATTCCGCCGCCGCGAGGCCCGGGATGAACGACAAACGTTCCCGCAGCGCGGCTGGCCCGAGTTCCGCGAGGGCGGTATCGATCATGAGCCGCACGAGGACCGTGACCGCGGCACTGTCCGCTCCGCCGCTCAGGCTCACCACAAAGCCCCGCGATCGGCTTTTGCGGAGGTAATCGAAGAGGGCGAGGGGAACAGCGCGTGAAAATTCCTCCTCCTTGAGGAAGGGACTGTTTTCCCATGGGGAATGCCGGGTCGCGGGCCGTTCCGGTTCGATCTCCGGCCATGCGAAAGGCACTTCCACGAGTCCGTCGCGGGCCGCGGCGGCATCCGGCTGGAAACTTGCCGTGCGGGCGTGATTCATGCGGCTGAGGTCGATGTCCGACTGTGCGCAGGCGAGGAGGTGATCCTTGTACGAAAAGCGATCCGACGAGGCGAGGATGTGGCCGTCCGCGGCAATCATGGCTTCGCCGTCGAAAATGGCGCGGCCGGATTCATTGCCGAGCAGATTTGCCCAGACATAGGTGGCTCCGAAGACACGGCTGCCTTCCCTGACAAAGCGGTGGCGTACCGCCTGCTTGCCGAACGCAAAGTGACTCGCACTCGGATTGAGAATGACATCGGCACCGCGGGCCGCGAGCCGGATGCCCGGACGGTCGGCGACCCATGCGTCCTCGCAGATTTCAAACCCGAAGCGGACGCCACCCACTTCGAAGACGAGGTCGCCGATCGGGTAGCTCTGGCCGTCCGGAGCCGTGAGCGAAGCCGCGACGCCCTTCGGCCATGGCTTGAACCAACGGGGTTCGTAATGGATGCCGTCGCCGGCGAGGAACTGCTTGCCAGCGAAGCCGGCGATGCGGCCGTCCACCGCGAGGCAGGCGCAATTGTAGATTCCTTTGCGCAGGAAAACGGGGAGCCCGAACGAGACCACCATGCCTGTGGTCAGCGGGACCAGTTCGGAGAGGATTTCCCATGCACGGCGGGCAACCCCCGGAGCATGGAAGGCATCTTCGCAGCCGTAGCCCGTGATGCAGAGTTCCGGAAGGCAGAGCACCGTGGCCCCGAGGGCCCGCGCCTCGTGGATCGCTTGAGCAATGCGTGCTTTGTTGCCCGGCCAGTCGAGCGGCGTCTGATTGAGGGCGGCGGCGGCCAGTTTGATGAGTTTCATGGCAGGGAAGCCGGGTTCGGGGCGGCCGACTGGGAAAGCTCAGAACCGCATCATGAATGTGAGGAAAGCCGGGAAAGGAATGCACCGCAACCGAAGGCCCCACGGATGCCCGAAATGGGGCAGGAAATGATTATTGACAAGGCTGAATGAAGGCTGCAAAACCCTTTCGGCCTGGATGCGAGGCGGGATAGGCCGCCACAGGTCTGCATCTAAACCACCGAACAAAACAACATGACAAAAATCGCTATCGCCATTGCCAGCGCTGCCTGTGCTGGTTCCGTTATCGCCGGCTCCGCTCCGGTGGTGAATTCCGCTCCGGTTGCTCCGGCGGCCCCTGTTGCTGCGGTTGCTTCCGACCTGTCCTACAACCTGCTCGAAGTGGGCTGGCTCAACACCGAGTTCGACACTCCTGGTCTGGATTCGTCCGACGGCGTGGGTCTCTCGCTGAGCTACTCCCCGATCCAGAACTTCTACCTGACCGCCGGTGGATCCTGGCAGTCGGTCGACACCGCCCGCGATTCCGCTGACCTCTGGACGGCGAACGTCGGTATCGGTGGCTTCGTGCCCGTCACGAGCAACATCCACTTCGTGACCGAAGTGGGGGCTGCCTTCTACGGCTTCGACAACAGCCCGATCGGTTCGGACGACGACGCGAGCGTCTATGTCCGCCCGCACTTCCGTGGCCGCTGGGGCAATGTGGAAGTTCACGCCGGTGCCACCTGGACCGACGCCGACATCACCAATGAGTGGGCTGGCTTCGGCCGCGTGTACTTTGGCATCACGCCGAACTGGGACCTCGGAGCCGGCATCAGCGCTGGCAAAAACGAGTTCACGGTGAACGCCGGTGTCCGTCTCCGCTACTGAGCCGAGACACTGCCCCGCCCGGGACACTGGGCTGCGGCAGTTCTGAAATCGATCTGGAGGGCTGGCATCGTCGGGTGTCAGCCCTCCTTTTTTGTGTCGTGGGGGGAACCGCTGGAGCGAAGAGCGAGTCCTTTTGACAAGAGCCGCCGCCGTGGGCAAATGGGGCGGTCATGACGACCGACGATCAGAGTGCTGCGGATGGAGTCCGGCTCGACAAGTGGCTGTGGGCGGTGCGGATTTACCGGACGCGGGCCTTGGCGACCGATGCCTGCCGTCTGCAGCGCGTGAGGATGGGAGGGAACGAGGTCAAGGCATCGCGGGTTGTGCGGTTGGGTGACGTCATTGAGGTCCGGCAGGAAGATGTGACGCGGACGGTGGTGGTGTGTGGTCTTCTGGACCGCCGGGTGGGGGCGGCGCTGGTGAGTCAGTACATGGAGGATGTGACTTCCGTGGCGGAACGGGAAGCTGCGCAGCGGCGGCGGGAGGAACGGCGGCTCAATGCGGCGATCACGCCGATGGTGAAGCCATCGAAGCGGGACCGCCGGGAACTCGAGAGGTTTCTGGAATCTGTGCGCAGCGGGAAACTGGCGGAAGGCGGCAGTTGATTTGCGGATTTGCTCCGTGGAGGGAATCAGGGGACTGGGCGCATGCGTCCGTGGAAGAATTCCGGGTAGGTACCGCCGAAGGTGATGATGATGCGGCCGTTGCTGGTGCTGGCGGTGACGAAGCCGAGGGAATCCCAGAGGGTGAGGTCGGTTTCGGTGGTTTCGACGGCGTAGGTACGGCCGGCGATGGTATTGGCTCCGAGGAGGAAGCCATCGGTGCCGACGCCATCCTGATCGAGTTCGCCTGATTCCATGCGGAAGACGCTATTGGGGTCGGCGGGGTCTGTTCCGGCGATGATTTCGTCCTGGTCGAGGGCGCCGTCGCGGTCGGAATCGGCGAGCAGGTTGCGGTCGGTGATGCGGGCGGCACCCCAGCGGAGGGATTCGCTGGTGGAGTCGGCCGAACCCGAGACGAGGAGTCGGACGGATTTGACGTTGGCTGGGATGGTGGCTGAGAAGTGGCGTGGGTAATAGACATACCATTCCGGGCCGGTGGTGGCGCTCGACATTTCGTCGCCGCTGATGAGTCCGTCGTCGTTGAGGTCGTCTGCGGCGGGAACCATGCGGATTTCGGAGATGGAATTGTCATCGAGGGTGGCTTCGAGGGTGGCCGAGATGTAGTCGGCTGTTTCGAAGTTGGTGCCGGTGCTGGTTTCGCTCGTGTAGACCGTGAGAATGGCATTGGCTTGGCCGATGGTGGAGAGGTCGACTGGGTTTGAGCGGAGCGTGGCGGCGGTGGCACCGTTCATGGTGAAAGTGCCGCTGCGGGCGCTGTTCCAGCCCTGGACGGTGGCCTCTGCGGAGATCGGGTTGGTGATGCCCCCGAAGTCAGTGGTCAGCATGGCAGGCGGGGGCGGCTGTGATCCGAGCAAGGTCAGGTAGAGGCCGAGGTCGCTGCTGTCGCTCGCGGCATTGTGGAGCGAGACGGCGAGGGTATGGGGCCCGGCGCTGATGGATCCGAGGCTGATGGTGAGGAGGGAAGATTCGGTGTCCGCTCCGTCTTCCGTGCGGGAGGGACCATCTGCGTAGGTGTAGAAATTGGCATCCGTGCTGTTGGCCATGTTGACGCGTTTGATTTCGACGCCGTCGAGGTAGATGACTGCGCCGTCGTCTGCGAGGATCTGGGCAATGACTTCCGGATAATCCTTCGATGCCGTGAAGGTGGTCTTGAAATAAGTAGTGAAGCGGAGGCCCGAGGCCGGCGTGGGCAGTACGGTGGCCGTGAGGGCTGCCTGGGTGAAATACGTGATCGTTCCGTAGCGGAAAGGCCCCGGAGCCGGAGCATTGAAGGCTGGGCCATCGTATCCGGACGCCAGATACCATGTGGTGTAGAAGTCATTGGTCGCGTCGAGCGATGCGGGTTCGACGCCATCGGTCCGGTGCAGGGCCGACCATGGCTGATTGGCCGGGATAATGACATCCTGCGCATGAGTTGCCGCTGTGAGGACAGCGAAGAGGAGTGCGGGGAGAAGTTTCATGGGAGCAGAGTGCGTTGTGTTGGAGCCATGGCAGAGCAGGAGCGGTGCCAGTGGCTGATGAGTCAGTTCCGGGGAGTGACGGCAATGCGCACGTGGGCGCGGTCGAGGACGGAAACGGGCAGCGGTGTACGGAAGGCGATTTCCTCCGTGCCGTCCGCAGAGACCGTGCGGCCAGCGATTTCGTCCGTGAGTGGAAGCCATGTGCTGGCATCCGTGGAATACTGGGGTGCAATGTTCACGTCGTCGGCGATGCGGTTCCGGCGGAAGCGGACGACGAGGTACGTATCGCTCTGGCCATTGGCGGTGACCATCTCGAAGCGGGCCGAGGTGATGCCCGTGGTGGCGCTGGGCGACGGGGTGACGGCGAGGGCGTATTCCGTGAGGGCGGCGAGGCCATTGCCATCGCTGTCCGCCTGTGGATCGGCGGGTACATGCGGCAAAGGAATCGGCATCCGATGCGCCCGGGGCCCCATTGATGGATCCGCTGGCGCGCCAGCTCGTGGGCAGGGCGGGATCCGGGAGCGATTCCGGACGGATGAGGACCAGCGAGTAGCCCTGACCGTCCGCGGCCTTAGGCCATGGGGGAGAATCACTGTAGGTGAAATCAAAGATCGTGCTGCCGTCCGCCGCCGTCAGGGCAAGGCGTTCGCGGGTATTGTTGAGGCCCGTGGCATTCTGGAACTGTCCGGCCGGCGTGAGGCCCGGGTGACG
>CAZSDE010000103.1:0-4096 GCA_964605435.1 uncultured Akkermansia sp. | reverse complement strand
AAAGGCCGCCGGATTCGAGACGATCACGAGGCGCTGGCCTGGAGCGAGCGATTGCACGGCACTGTGGCTGGAGAAATCGAAGTCGATGCCATCGCTGAAGCGGCAGCCCGAGAGTTCGACTTGATCCTGCGAGGTGTTGAGGAGTTCGATGAATTCGAACTGGGACGAGGAGAAACCGGCGGAGGCTTCCGTGGCGGAGACGGTGGGGTTGTAGCTGAATTCCGAAATGGTCAGATTCGCGGCGGAAGCCGGCTGGCCGACGACGAAGTAGGCCTCGGTAAGCGGGGACCATGTGCCATTGCGGAGGATGCGGGCTCGCACCATGCCCGTGGTGGCGAGGGGAACGGGAGCCGCGTAGGCCACTGCATCGGCGGTGGGCTGCTCCGGGGTGCGGATTTCCGCGATCAATTCAGCGGCGAGCAGGAATTCCGGATTGGCGGCCGATTCATTGAGTCCCTGGAGGGCGAGGAGATTCGTCGACTCCGTGGAGAGCGTGGCGATCTGATTCGTGAGGTCGAGCGACTGGGGAATGATGGCCTCGCTGTCGGGGCGAGGCGCTGTCGCTACCGCGTTGAAGGTGGGCGAAGTGGTGGGGGCATTGAGCCGGAAGAGCGGGGTACTGCCGTTGAGGAAGACAAAGGCTCCGTCGTCGTATTTCAGATTCAGTGTGAGCCGGGTGATGCTGCTTTTGATTTCCGGAGTCAGGGTGAAGGGGAGGCGGGCATAGAGCGAAGGATTCACGCCGGCCATCCCGGGAACGTTGGTCGTGATGTGCGGCGAGAAGTCGCCATTGGTAAAGCCGAGGGCTGCGGTACCGGCGGTCCATGTGGCGATGTCCGTGGGATCCGGCAGATTCTTCCATGAATTGCCCGGGTAGTTGGCGGTGGGCACCTTGAAGCGGACCGGAGAATCTGCGAGGAGATTGACTGTGGCCGTACCGGCACCTGAGAGGGCCGGGTCGGACCCATCCACGGTGTAGTAGATCGTGCCCGTGCCATCCGGGCTCGTCATGGTCAGCGGGAAACCCGCCGGAACAAAGCCGCCATTGGTGGAGAAAGTGGGTGCGGGCACATTTGGCCACATCCCGATCGCGGAAAACTGACTGAGCAGGGTCTGCTGGCGGGAGGCGATGTAGGTATCGCGGAGCCAGTTGAGTTCCGGTCGCCAGTGGGTATCCCGCGTCATGGTGACGACGACCGGGTTGCCGCTGTTGACGTCGCCCCAGCGGGCACTTTCCGCGACGATGGGGAGGTCGAGTTGGTTGCGCAGCATGAGCAGGCGGGCCTGCATGGCATTGCGCGAGAGCGCGCCGGTGCCGAAGAAGTGCTTCTGGATCCGGTCCGAGACGAGGCGGCGGAAATCGTTATTGTAGCGCCGGAGGGCGTACCAGAGTTCTGCGGGCGGGCCGGGAGTTCCGGCTGCGCGGGGGATTTCCGTGGCGGGCGTGCCGATGAGGGTGTGGTTGAAATCGCTGACGCGCTGGACCGTCACGAGCTGGGTGAGGGAATTGCCCATGCTGATTTCCGCGTCCCATGTCTGCCAGTAGAGGCCTGCGGTGGGGAGAGGTCCACGCGAGCGGCGGCCGGATTCCCAGTTCTTGTTGAAGAAGCGGGACGCGTCCGTGAGGTTCACATTGGGAACCCCGCGGAAGACCGGACCCATCCAGTCGTTCTGTGCGCCCCACATCTGGACGAGCAGATTATCGATGAATTCGTCGATGGGAACGATCTGCTGAATGGCGGCATAGGTGGCTGGATCGGCAGCCCGGGTGGCGGGACGGACGAGGGCGAGAGCATTGTCCATGGCCGTGCTGGTGCCTTCCACGACATCGAAGAGCGGGTTCGAGGTATTCGAATGCTCGTAGACATCCCAGTCTTCCTCTGCACCGCCTTTGTGCGAAGCAAAGAATTCCGAGCTGATGACTTCGTGGAGGTCATAGACCCCCCAGTAGAGTCCATTGATGTAAAGGTGGACATAGCGCCCGCAGTGCGAGAGCCGTCCCATGTCGAGTTCCGTCTGCCTCAGAAAGCGGTCGCGCAGGTAGGTGGCATGGGGAGCGAGATCGTTGTCTGCGGAACCGAAGGGAACCGCCCAGCCGTCGTGTCCGCCAGGCCGGAGCTGGAGCTTGTCGAATTCCTCCACCGGCGATCCCGGAAAGAGTGGGTAGCGGAGACGGTCGATCCCGTATTTTTTCCGGAAATAGATGCGGAACGGCTTCTTGGGGTGATCGATGGGTGCGTTGCCGCCGTGCATGCGAAGGCCGATGTCTTCCTGGAATTTATCCGTGCCCGTGGGATCGTTCGGATTGAAGAATTCGATGGAGGCCGGGATTTCCGTGGGAGTGATGCGGCCATTGCAGTAGATGCCGGTGGTGAAGTTGAAGAGGTCGTTGCTGCGGGCGGCGAGGCTGATGACGGGGAGGGATTCCGTGAGGGCGGGCACCATGCTCGTGGCGTAGGCCGGGTCGGTGGCGACGGTCTGATCCATGCCGTAATCGGCCGTGACGATGGGACCGGTGAAGGTGCCATTGGTGTAATTGTATTCGTTGCCCCATGTGCTCGGGAAACCGCTGGGCGAGGACGACTGCGCGGCGACCTGCGCAGGGAAGACATATGTATGGGTCTTGGCGACCGACGGTGCCCAGCCGGGACGGAAGGCCGCCGCGCGGAGGACCGTGGTCGCCGCAATCGTGATCGGTTCCGCGTAGCGATTGCTTGATTCCGTGGGTGGCGAGGAATCGGTCGTATAGCGGATGGTGGCTCCCTCGGTTTTGGTGGTCAGGCTGACCGAGAAGGGGGCTGTGTGGAAGCCGCGTTTGATGCTGAAGTCCGGCGCGTCCGTGAACCCGGCCACGGTGGGTGGGGTGTTTGGTTTTCCGGGAGTTGGGGTGATGAGGTAACCGGTGGGGGGCGCGCCGTCGCGGATTTCGCGGGTGGCGATGATTTCCGGGACGATGAGGATATCGGAGCTGGCGGTGCTCTGATTGAGCGCGTGGATGGCGAGGAGGTTCTGGCCATTGGTGAGCAGGGACAACTGCCCAGTGATGTCGATGTCCTGGGGAATGACGGCATCGGTATCCGCGCGCACGGCGGTCGCCGTCTGATTGAAGAGCGGATTGGCTGGCGAGTTGGTGGCCGCCGGAGTCGGTGGATTGAGCCGCGTTCCATTGAGCCATGCGGCAAAGCCATCCTCCCAGCGCATGCGGAGCGTCACGCTGGTGATGCCCGCCGTGTTCGCGAGGGAAAACGGCAGCCGGATGAAGCAGCCCGGACGCAGATTGAACATGAGCGATTCCACATTTCCGCCTTCGCCGATGAGCGGGGTGAAATCGGTGGGAGTGAGGGTGCGGTCGTAGCCGATCCCGGTTTTGGCGGTGAGCCATGTAGAATCGTCGAACGCGGGTGATTGCCAATCCGCGATGGCTCCGGTCGGCACGGTGAGACGGCAGTCGGCTCCCGGAACCAGCGGGGTGAGTGTTTCCACGGTGTAAGCGCTGCCCCACGAGCGGTCGTCCGGTTGTTCCGGGTAGTCCCGATATTCCGTGAGCGGCTTGCCGCGTGCCGTGAAGAGCGCGAGATAGCCACCGGCCGCGGAAAGCCGGAAATTCGTGTGCAGCGGAGCCGCCGGGTTTGCCCGGTTCTTGCTGGAGGCCCAGACAAGCAGATAGGATCCCGGAGCCAGCGTCACGTCGGGCAGGATCCATTTGCGTGGAGTGGCTGGGTTGTCCGTGAGGCTGAGGCCGGCCAGCGACGCCGGACTGCTGCCGTCGTTGCGCAGTTCAATCCAGTCCGAGCGGTCGCCATCTTCGTCCCGGATGGTATCCTGATTGGACGCCTGAAATTCCGAAATGACCACTCCGGCATGCGTGGTGGCGAGTAAGGCGCAGACTGGAAAAAGTCGGAAGCAGGCGGCGAGTTTCATGGAGAGGGAAGAACCGGAGTGAGACAGCAGTATCTAAAAAACGCCCCCGGTCTCCGCAGGGGAGAACCGGGGGCTGAAATTATCCCTGCGGTGAGCAGAGACAGGACCAGGAAGTCCGTGGGACCTCGTCATGGCCGTGAACTGAACGGGGTTCAGGCCCGCACGCGGCGGCGGC
>CAZSDE010000102.1:0-9294 GCA_964605435.1 uncultured Akkermansia sp. | reverse complement strand
AATTCGCCGCGCATGACCGCCTACCTTGCAGCGCTCAACTATCAGTCATCGAATCCGAATGCGCTGGCTCCCTTCAAGACAGCGGCCTTCAGCTATCCCAGCTGGTTCACGAATCGGCAGGCCGGTGCCATTACGAGCATCAATTCGATGGGTGGGGCGAACTACACGCGGGCCTTCGCGGTGACGACGGCGAACAATCAGTCGGTGACCAATCCGATCTTCACGCTCGCGGGGAGCGCGTCGAGCCGGACGGTGCGGGTGGAAGTGGCCGGGCATCCGGAGGCAGTTTTTGCGTGGGTGCCGACGACGGCGAACCTTGGATTGTGGACGCTCAGCGGGATTGTGCTCGCGGATGGGGGCAATACGCTGGTGGTCAATGCGGTCGATGGTGCCGGCGCGGTGTCGGCAACGGTCACGATGACGGCCACGCTGACGGGGAACAGTCCCCCGGTGGCGCGGTTGGCGGGTGATCCGCCGACGCTCAAGGTGGCGGCGAACGAGATTCTTCTGCTTGACGGTTCGGGGAGCTTTGATCCCGAGGGATCGCCGCTGGCATTCCGCTGGCAGGTGACTCCCGAGAGTGGCTGGGCGGGGCAGGATGCCGGGGCCGGGCGGCGGAGGTTCCGTTTCTTCTCGCCGGGTATTTTCACGGTGAGCATGACCGTCACGGATGCCTCCGGGGCTACGGCGGTGCAGGACCGTGAAGTGGTCGTCTACAATGCGGCGGATTACACCGGCTTCAGCAATGGCGAGCCGCTGCCGGCTGGCCTGACGGCGCGGAACGTGGAACGCGCCGGGAATTTCCCGGTGGGGGCGACGTACAGCCTTGAGGATTTCACGGGCCGTTTTGTCATCGAAGTACGGGACACGGCCGCGCTGCCTCTGACGACGGTTGATCCGAAGTATCCGGTCATTTCGCGGGATCTGCCGGATGCGGCGGATTTCGTGCTGCAGACGCAGCTGGAGCCGATGACGCGTGAATTCGGGAATTGGCAATCCGGACTGTGGATGCAGATGCGCGAGGGAGGGGAAACGGTCAATTATGTGTTCAGTCTCGATGGCGGGACGTCCCTCCAGGTGCGGCGGGGCATTGCGCCGAGTCCCTACACCTTCATTGGGACGGTCACGGGTTTCACGGGCCGTGGAGTGACTCTGCGGGTGCGGCGCAGTGGGCTGCGGCTTTTGTTTGACCGGTTCGATGGGGCGGTCTGGCGGAATGTGAGCAGTCAGACGCTGCCGGAGGGGTCTACGGCATTGACGGGCGGGCTCATGGTGTCGACATCGACGGCGACCAATGCGCGGACGGGTTTTGACTACCTGATGGTGGCGGACTATTCCGCCGGGAGTCCGGTGCTGGCGGCGCTGCGGATTACGGAGATTCACTACAATCCGGCTCCGGGCGGGGTGGAATTCATTGAACTCCGCAATACGGGGACGCAGACGCTGGACCTGACGGGGGTGTCGTTCGGGCTTGGTCAGCCGTTCTCGATGGGCGGCGTCCCGGAAATGGCGTATCGCTTTGGTGCCGAACTGCTGGCTCCTGGTGAGTTTCTGGTGATTCCCGAGGATGCCGCGAGATTCCGGACGGTTTACGGGAATGGGATCCGGCTGGCTCCCCAGTGGGCGAGCGGTGGGCTGGCCAATGGCGGTGAACAGATTCAGCGGCTGGACTCGGGTGGGAATGCGGGGCATGACTTTGCGTATGACGATGCGCCTCCGTGGCCTGTGGCGGCTGATGGCTCTGGTCCGTCCATGGAAGTGGTCGATGTGAATGGGGTCTACGGTGACGGCACGAACTGGCGGGCCAGCGCGGAATCCGGCGGCAATCCGGGGAGACTCGGCGCGGGCCCGGATACGGATGGCGACGGCATTCCCGACAGTCATGAAGCCCTCTTCGGGACAGATCCGGCCAGTGGGGGATCGGTTCCGGCGGTCACGGTGTCCGTGGCTCCTGGGACGGGTGCGGTCACGCTGACCTGGCCGAGTGCTCCGGGGATCCGCTACACGGTGCAGACGGCGACGGGCCTGCAGGTTTGGACGGACGTCCAGACGGTGACGGGGGTGGGCAGTTTTACTTATACACCGGAGCCGGGCGAAGCGCGCCGCTACTACCGGGTGGTCGCGACCCGTCCGTGAGGTGGGTGGTCCCCTGACAAATCCCTGCGGAGGCGGGTAATTCACCATTGCCCGCCTCCGCAATCCGGGTTCCATCCGAGCCGTGCAATACCAGGTTTTCGCCCGCAAGTACCGACCGAAGACATTTGATGATGTTCTCGGGCAGGATCACGTGGTCCGGACGCTCCGGAATGCCATCACGCAGAACCGGCTGGCGCATGCCTACCTTTTCGTGGGCCCCCGCGGGACCGGCAAGACGAGCACGAGCCGGATTTTTGCGAAGGCGCTCAACTGCACGGGTGGTCCGAAGGTTGACTTTGATCCTGACGAGGATGTCTGCGTCGAAATTGCCGAGGGCCGCAGTCTTGATGTCACGGAGATCGATGGAGCCTCCAACAACAGTGTGGATGACATCCGGGCGCTGCGGGAGAGCGTCAACTATGCGCCGGCGCGTGGGCAGTTCCGGATCTACTACATTGACGAGGTGCACATGCTCAGCACGAGTGCCTTCAATGCGCTCCTGAAGACGCTCGAGGAACCGCCGCCGCACGTGAAGTTCATCTTTGCGACCACTGAGGCGCACAAGATTCTGCCCACGCTTCTGAGCCGCTGCCAGCGCTTCGATCTGCGGAAAATTCCCGCTCCGCTTATAGCGAAGCATCTTCAGCATATCTCGGAGCTGGAACAGGTGGAACTCGAGCCCCTTGCGGCTCATGCCATTGCCATGGGGGCGGACGGCGGGATGCGCGATGCCCAGTCGATGCTCGACCAGCTGGTCGCCTTCTGTGGCAACCGGATTACCGAGCAGGATGTTCTCGATGTCTTTGGTCTGACCAGCCACCACAGCATCGGCGCGCTCTGCGGATCGATTCTGCGGGGAGAAACGGCGCAGGCGCTTGATCATGTGTGCCGGGAGGCCGAGGAAGGACGCGATCTCACCCGGCTGCTGACCGATCTCATTTTCCATCTCCGCAATCTGATGGTGCATCAAGTGGATCCGCAGATTGCCATGCGGGATCTGCCCCCGGAAGCGGCGGCCCTGCTTTCCGAGCAGGCGTCCCTCATTGGCCGGGAGAAGCTTCTTCAACTGATCGATCAGTTCGCGGAAACCGAGAGCAGCATGAAGTGGGCGCTCAACAAGCGGCTCTACCTCGAGGTCGGTATCATCCGGGCGACGCAACTGCTCGGGGAATCTACGCTCAGCGACGTCATTCTGGCGCTGCGCGGGGCTCTTGATCAGGGCAGTGGCTCCGCTCCCGGGCGGGCGGTGGCGGGCGGGCGCGAGCCTCAGGCGGATCCTCAGCCGGTCCGCGGCACATCCATGTCCGAGGCGGTCCGGGCGGCGGTGGGGGCAGCGCCGCGGTCGGCGGCGGCCGTTGTTCCAGCGGCGGCTGCGGAACCTGCGCTGCCCCGGGCCGTCGCCACGGTGCTTCCCCCGGCAGCGGTACCGGAGGATTCTCGTGAGGCGGAACCAGTCCTGCCGTCGCCTGCGGTGGCTCCGGTGGCTGCCGTTCGTACCATTGATGCGGCACTCTGGGCTGACATCCAGGAGGCCCTTGCGCGGCGGGCTCCGATTCAGGCTGGGTTTGCAAGGGAAGGCGTGTTTCTGTCCGCACAGGACCGCACCATGGTGCTCGGTTTTCCGGAATCGCAGACCATGGCGGCGCAGAGTCTCATGCGGGCGACGGCGAAGTCAGCGCTGGAAGCCACGGCGGCAGAAGTCGCTGGCGGTCCTGTCCAGTTCCGCACGGAGATCCGGGCTGACCTCACCGCGCAGCCCCTGGAACCTGCGCAGCCAGCGGTTGCGGCTCCCGATGCCGTGATTCCATCGGAGGAACCGAAGGCAGTCCCCGCCCCGTCTCCCAGCAGCGAGGAAATCACGGCCGCCTTCATGGACGATCCCTTCATCCGCGAGGCCCTGCGGACCTTTGAGGCGACCCTTCTGCCTCCGGGGCGATCGTGACGCCGGTGCCGGACCTTACCATCTCAGCCGGGGCTCAGCGTTTCCGGCGTTTCCCCGAAAAACCCCGAACGAACGAACCCTCTCATGAATCTGCGTCCTGGCGCCATCGCTGCCGTGCTGGCGGCCCTTCTGTTTCCGTCCTGTCAAACCCCTCCGGCCACGACACCTGCTTCGGCGGGCGGGGAGGCGGCGGTGGCCGCACCCATTCCACAGGGCAGTCTGAATGATGCGGCCCGTTTTCTGGCAGGGATGCCCGGTCCCGCGGGGTCGCCCCTTGCCGCCGCGCGTCAGACCACGCACTGGAACAGTCACAGCCGCCGCATGGACGAACTCTGGCGGTATTTCGCCAACTACCGCCAGCCCGCCATTGGTTCGTTCTGCCGATCCGAACTCGGCTGGCTCCGCGATGTGGACACGGTCTGGTATCCGTTCAGCGGACCCGATATCCTGTTTGCGGACGCCTTCTTCCCACGGTCCAACTCGTTCCTGCTGACTGGCCTCGAGGGGTGCGAGATGCTGCCGGATCTGGGAACGCTCAGCCCGCAGGAAATCGCCGCCGGACTCGATGGCATCGAAACTTCGATCACGACCGTGCTAAGCTGCTCCTTCTTCATTACCAAGGACATGAAGACCGATCTGCAGCGCACCCGCTTCCGGGGCACGCTGCCCATCATTCTCGTTTTCATGGCCCGGCTTGGTTACAGCATCGACAGCGTGCAGCAGGCGGCCATCGATGCCGGTTCCGTGCTGACGGTTGGCAATGCCACCGGCAACTGCCCGGGCTACATTGTGCGGGCCCGCGCTGGTGGCCGCACCAAGACAGTCTATTACTTTTCGGCCAATCTGGCCGACTACGCCCTCCGCAGCGACCCCCGTTACCTCCTGTTTGTCAGTCGATTCGGTGGCTTGGTGACTTATCTCAAGAGTGCCTCGTATCTGATGCACACCAACGAATTCACGATGGTCCGGGACGCCATTCTGCGGCAGAGTGGCGGGGTGCTGCAGGACGACAGTGGCATCCCCATCAATGCCTTCGGGGAAGGGGCCTGGGAAATGCGCTACTACGGCCGCTACACCGGTGTCCTCGATCTGTTTGCCGAGCACTACCAGCCGAGTCTGGCTGAGATCTACCGTTCCGGCGGCGCTCGCGATATAGATTTCGGCATTGGCTATAAACACCGTAAAGGGGAATCCTCCCTCATCCTTGCGCGGCGGCGCTGACGTCCGGATTTTCGCTGCTTCTGTCACCGCAAGCGCGGAACAAGCCGATTCAGATTTGAGAAATAGGAGTCAAATCTGACAAATCACTTGCGTCGTCGCGCAGTTTTTATAGTGTCTCCGAAGGACTCCGAAGACCCGACCAGGTTTCCGACTTGTCGCTCTTTTTCCCTCGAAAGGGCCTTCCTCAACCAACAAACGACCTCAACTGAAATGCCTCCTGAACTTCCCGAATTGATGACCGTGAAAGAAACAGCGGAGTATCTGCGGATCCCGCTTCCGACGGTCTACTATCTCGTGCAGCGTGGCCAGCTGCCAGCCGTCCAGATCGGAGGAAGGTGGCGCATCAAGCGGAGTCTGCTGGACCGGGATGTTCTCAAGAGTGAGGGCAGTGGTCAGCCGACCGTGCTGGTGGTGGATGATGACGAACAACTGCAGAGCGTTTTCAAGCAGTTCCTGAAGAAGGCTGGCTTTGGACGCATCGTGGTGGGAACGGGAGCCGAGGCTGTAGGCTTTGCCGAGCGTCAGCGGTTTGACCTTGTGTTTCTTGATCTTCAGCTCCCTGACATGCCGGGGGATGTGGTGTACCAGCAGATCAAGGCGGTGCAGCCTGATGTTCCGGTGGTCATCATCACGGGCTATCCCGACAGCGAGATTCTCAGCAAGATTCTGCGCAACGGAGCTGTCATGGTGATTCAGAAACCCATCGACTTCAGCCAGCTGAACAGCACGGTGCGCCAACTGGGGCATCGCGGCATGGCGATTCCGGCCTAAGGCACCAGATTTCTGAAATGACCGGTTGCGGGGAGCGGAGGATGACGGAAGTCAGCAGCCCCTCCGCTGGAGGTTTGTGACGGGGCGTAGCTCAGCCTGGTAGAGCGCCTGCTTTGGGAGCAGGAAGTCGTCGGTTCGAATCCGGCCGCCCCGACCAGTCTGCGGTCTATGCCGTCAACTGCAGGTAGGCAATTTGGTCAAGTCCTGTAGTGGGCGAGAGTAGGCCCGGTTGGAGTACTCGGGTATCGGGACATTGCAGCGGTCAGGGATTCCTGCCGATGGCCCGGGAGGGCACGGCTTTTCCGCTCGCCATGGAAACCATGGAAACCAGTGATGCCGCGGAAACTTCTGGCCCGGGCAGATCTTTTGCCTAGGCAGATCCCCTCGAGGAATGCGCCGCCTGTTTGCGAGACTCCGGAGAATCTGGAGGTCAGAGGGAATTGAACAGTCTGGCCGCAGTTTCGTGCGGGTCGCTGGCGGGTCCGGAGGCTTCGGCGTGTCTGGGTTCCCCTTCGTAATCCGGGAAGACAATGGCCTTCATGGTGAGGGTGGGGCCTGAGATTTCGGAGAGGACACCGATGGGGGTTTGGCATCCGGCGTTGAGCAATTCGAGGAAGTGGCGTTCTGCTGTGACGCAGTGGAAGGTATCGCGGTGGTTGATGCGGGAGAGTCGTTCCTCGAGTTCCGGGTCATCTCCAAGGATTTCGATACCGATGGCTCCCTGGCTGGCGGCGGGGAGCATCAGGTAGGAGGGGAGGATGGAGATGTGGAGGGGATCCGGGGTATTGGTGGTGGTACGACCGAAGAGACCGAGTCGTTCGAGACCGGCTCGGGCGAGGACGAGGGCGTCGAATTCAGGATTATCGGCGACTTTGCGGATGCGGGTGGGGACATTGCCCCGGATGTCGCCGATGCGGAGGTCGGGTCGGAGCCAGCGGAGTTGACGGGCGCGGCGGACGGAACTGGTGGCGATGACGGCGCCGTCGGGGAGACCATCGAGGCCACCGGGGTGGCGGCTGATGAGCACGTCTTCGACGCTGGCGCGGGGCAGGACGGCAGCGATGCGGAATCCGTCATCGAGCATGGTGGGTACGTCCTTGAGGCTGTGGACAGCGGCGTGGATAGTGCCGGCGCGGAGGGCTTCCTCAAGCTCCTTCGTGAAAATTCCCTTGTCGAGGATTTTCGTGGAACCGGATTGGAACTGAGAGAGTTGCAGATCCGGACGAAGGTCGCCGCACGTGCGGATGATCTCGCGGTGGATGACGAGTTCCGGGCAGGTTGCAGCGAGGGCGGCACGGGTCATCTCCGCCTGGGTGAGGGCGAGTTCGCTGCCACGGGTGCCGAGGGTGATGTACTCCATGCGTTGGTCGTTGGGTGAATTGATAGCGAGATTGGGCAGGGAATGAAAGCCCGTAAATGGAGAAAATCAGGTAATCCGTACTTTTCTCCGTAACGCGGAGTCATGCGGGGTCTTCCATGGGCTTGGCGTCTGAGGAAGTGCTGGCGTGAAAGAGGGGAAGACTGTTAACCTGGACGGCAATGATTTCGCGGCATCGGGCGATTTCCTGTTCGCGTCGGCTGCGGGTTTCGCTGGCGATGAGTTCGAGGGCATCGATGTCGTAGAGGTAGACGCCTTCGATCTGATTGATGGATGGTTCGATGTCGCGGGGGACGGCGATGTCGATGAGGAAGAGGGGGCGGCCGCGGCGGCGGCGCATGGCACCGGCAATCTGTTCGTGATGGATGACGGCGTGGGGAGCGGCGGTTGAGCTGATGATGACGTCGGTGGCGGGGACTTCGGCGGGCCAGTCGTCGAAGAGGATGGCGCGGCCGGACATTTCGCCGGCGAGTTCGACGGCGCGTTCGTGGGATCGGTTGGAGACCACGATGGCGGAGGCTCCGCGGCTCTGGAGCGATTGGGCGACGCGGCGGCTCATGTCGCCTGCTCCGAGGAGGAGGATGCGGGTTTCGCGGAGGTCGCCGAAGATTTTCTCTGCGAGTTCGACGGCCACGGAGCCGACGGAGGTGGAGCCTCGCTGGATATCGGTGGTATTGCGCACCATTTTGCCGACGCGGAAGGAGTGCTGGAAGAGTTTGTTGAGGAGGCGGCCCGTGGAGCCGGCGGTGTGGGCTGTGCTGTAGGCGTCCTTGACCTGGCCGAAGATTTCGGTTTCGCCGAGGACCATGGAATCGAGTCCGCTGACGACGGCGAAGAGGTGGCGGGCGGCTTCTTCGTCGGTGTGGCGGAAGAAGGGGGTGGTGTCGGGAATCTGGAAGCGCTGGCGCAGCCAGAGGTCGACTGCGGAGGCGGTGGCGGTGGCGGAGGGGCCGGCGGCATACACTTCCATGCGGTTGCAGGTGGAGAGGATGACGGCTTCTGAGACGGGGCTGTGCGAGGAGAGTTCTGCGGAGGCTGGTCCGATGGTGCTGGGAGCGAACGCGACGCGTTCGCGCACCTCGACGGGGGTGTTTGTGTAGCTGAGGCCGATGCAGACGACGGGCATGGAGAAAGGGGAGGGCCGTGGGTTCAGCGGCGGGCGACGATCCAGAGGCTGAGGACGGGGAAGAGGAATCCGACGGCGGCGGCCCATGCGGAGCGGCGGGCGGACATGCCGCGCCAGCGGTCGTAGGCGAGGATAGCGGTGTAGATGCCCCAGATTCCCCAGACGAAGGCGAGTTTGGCGGCCGGGGGGCGGCTGGGCATCTGGTAGGCGGCGATGATGCCGGTGCTGAGGATGAGGGTTCCGGTAAGGATGAGGCGGTGTACGGCGCTGCTGAGGTGGTGGATGGCCGGCAGGTGGCGCACGAGGTTCATGTTGCGGTGTCCCTTGAGGAGACGGTCCTGGATGAGGAAGAGGACACCGGCGACGCAGGCGAGGGCGAAGGCTCCGTAGGCGATGAGCGAGAGGGTGGCGTGCATTTCCGGCCAGAAGCCTGGTCGGGTGCGACCGGCGGGATGGGCGGGCAGGTAGCGGAGCAGGGCGGTGAGCTGGAGAACGAGTGCGAGTGGTGCGGTGAATGCGCCGAGCAGGGAGAGCCGGTAGGCGGTGCCTGTGACGAAGTGGAGCAGGACCATGGCCCAGCTGACGAAGGTGAGCAGTTCGAAGGGGGTGGTGATGGGGCAGCGGCCCAGTTCGCGGCCGCGCCATGCGAGGAAGAGGCACTGGCAGAGGAATCCGGCGAGGAGCAGGGCGGAGCCGGTCCAGTGACTGTGCTGGGAACGG
>CAZSDE010000101.1:286-9316 GCA_964605435.1 uncultured Akkermansia sp. | reverse complement strand
GCGGTTTCAGCGTTTGTGACGGCACGGGCGGCTGCCGTAGAGTAAACCATGCCATGCTGTCATGATCCGTCTGATGACCATTCTTCCGTTGCTTCTGCTGACGGCAGCCGGTGTGGAGCCGCAGTCTTCCGAGGATGCGGAGGCCCTCGCGCTGGGGCGGCAGATTCTGGCGGTGCAGCGGGCCCTTGGGGATCCGGAAAGCCTGAAGGCGGTGACGGCGCTGGGAACGGACTCGCGTCACTATGTGATGGTGCGTGGCTGGCTGGTGCAGTTGCTCGCGGGGGATGAATCGATTGCCGAGGCAGCGGGCGGCAAGCCAGCCGAGGCCGTGGCGGCCCGCATCCGGTTTCTGCGTAAGGCTATCCGCGCCATTGATCTCGAGAAGTAAAGCAAGCGGACCTCTCTGGCGCGGCATCAGAAGCGCCAGACGAGCCCGGCGCGGAGGGTGAAGTCTGGTGATTCTCTGGTCAGTCCGAAGCCGGCTCCGGCGCGGATGAGGGTCCGGTGCCCTGGAGACCAGTAGGCACCGGCCATGAGTTCGTGCATCCCATCCGGGGAGAAGTCGCCGATTCCTTCCATGCCTACGGCGAAGGAGTGGCTGAAGGAATGGCGGTAGCCGGCGGCGTAGCCCCATGCGGGTTTGCCGGTTTCCGGGAAGATGGCGATGAGATTGCAGAGGACTTTGTCAGTGGTGGAGAGGTCGGCTTCCATGATGAGTCTGGCGAAGGCGTGATTCACTCCGTGCTGGTGGATGCCGCGGTGGGCGTGCAGAATGTCGTCGGAGGTCAGGCTGCCGGCTGAATGGGGGTGAGCATCTGCGGAGGCGGTGTGGTCGTGAGCGCTGGAGGAGTCGTGGTCGTGGGAACTGGAAGTGCCGTGATCGTGCGAGGAGTGGTCGTGCGGTGGCGGGGCGGAAGGGTCATCGCATGGTGGCGCATCGGGGCCGTAGTCGGGACCGCAGGCTACGGGTGGGGCCGGTGCCGCTGGGGTTGGCGCAGGCGCGGCGGCGGTACTGCGCGGAGGTTTGGATTTCATGGCGGAGGGTGCGGCTTTGGCAGCCGGGGCATGGTGGTGGCCATGGTGGTCGTGGCTGCGGGTCACGGCGTAGTTCCATCCCGCGATGGCGGCGATGCGGAGAGGGAAGCGGGCATCCGGTGGAGTCAGCTGAAACTGCACGTAGGGAGCGACGGCACTGAAATTCCAGCCCGTGCCTTCGTCTCCTCCCTTGAGATTGACGCCGAGACCGGTGCGGGGAGCGACGCCGGAGAATACGCCGGTTTCCATTTCCATGGTGTCCGACGGCTGCTGCGAGGCCCATTCGAATCCGCCCGTGATGACGCCTGAGAAGGGCACCGGGATGCTGTAGTCCTGGAGGAGGAGGAAGTCTCGGCCGTGGTGGGCGTGACCGGTGGAAGCGCAGAGCGCGGAAAGGACGAGGGAGTACCGCAGGAATTTCATGAAGGGGAGCAGGGGGGCGGCGGGAGCGGGTGCCGCTGCCGGAACCGTGGGGTGGTTCCGGCAGCGGGCGGGGCATTCTCAGGAACGTCGGCGGCGGAATGCGGCGAGTGCGGCCAGCCATGCGAGGGCGGCCGCGGATGGTTCCGGGATCGTGTTCATGGCGGCGCGGTATCCCTGGCGCTGGGTGTCCGTGGCGGGAGCATTGCTGCCGAGCACGATACTGTAGTTTCCGGCAGGCAGATTCCATGATCGTTCCACTGCGGTCAGCGTGGAGTTGTCGAGATGATCGAGGTAGCTGAGGTCTTCGGCCCAACTGATGTCGCCGCGGTTGTTGTAGGTATGGTTGTCGGCTCCATCGCCGTCCCAGCCTGCCCAGATCGAGAAGCTGGGGAACATGGATGCGGTGCCGGCGACGGCGTTGGGGTTTCCCGAGGTGGGGGCGGGAACCCCTTCCTGGCGTTCGAGACGGAGTGTGAAGATGGCTGGGGCGGTCAGGGAGAGAGCGACCCAGTCCGAGGTATGGGTCCATCCGACGGGGGGCTCACCGGCGCCCTGATTGAACAGGCTGTTGTCTTCCCAGCTCCATGCTCCCACGTGGCGCTGGAAGGTGGCGGAGTCATTATCGGCCATGGTGACGGTCCAGCGGTAGCCGATGCCGCCATCGGCTGGTGGTCCGGCGGTGTTGGGAACGGGGTCGCCGAGGGTGACGGTGGAGGCGGTTGCTGCCAGCAGAGGCGCGAGCACCAGCGCGGTGACGAGGCTGTGTTTCATGGATGTCTTCATTTTGGTTTCGTGGTTTTTGTTGAGAGCTGTGGGTTCTGGATAAATCGTGGGGATGTCACCATGTGCGGCGAAGGCGGAGGAAGCCCGCCGGACCCTGAGGGGGAATGGCGTCGATGGAGGAACTGCTGAAGCGGATCGGTCCGGGCATGGGCAGCCATGGACCGGCGGGAGAGAGGGCGTGTTCAGGAGACCAGTCCGGTGCGGCGGCGGTCCAGTTCAGAACGGTGCCGGTGCCTTGCTGCCAGGAGAGTTGGAGCAAAGGTGATGGCTCACTGCGGTCGGGCACACCATCGCCATCGCGGTCGCCGCCAGACCTTCCTCCCTGGCCGGGGAGGGTGCCCATGAAGGTGAGGGCATCTTCGTTTCCGAGCTGGGCGAGCAGTTCCTGCCGGCTCAGCGGAGGTTCTGCGGCATGGTCCGGGCGGTAGCGCTGCAGGGCACGGTCGTACAGGAAGCGGCGGTGCTTTCCGGCAAGGGATCCATGCACGGCGAGGTCGCTGGTGGCATTGATGCGAGCCTGCGATTCGAGCAGGGTGAGTTCGGTGGCGGCTGCGGCGGCGGTGCTCGCCGTCACGGTGATCTGGCGGCAGGCTGCGGGTGCGGTGCCCGTATCGAAGCAGAGAACGAAGGCGGCGACGTCTGCGAAGTCGGCTGGGGTGACCAGTTCATCGAGGACGTAGGGATGGACGGTGGGCAGCGCGAAGCCGGTGCCGTCGTGTCCGAGGCCGAAGCCGCTGCGGGAACTGGCTCCGGGACGCGGGTCGAAGAAGGTGCGCTGGTAAGTGGTGCGCAGGGAAGGATTTTTGAGTGACTGTGCTGATCCGACCTCCTGGGGCAGATCGATGTTTCCGTCCGAGCCTGTGGGCAGGGCGTGACAGATGGCGCAGTGGTTGTTGTGGAGGTTGTAGAGATCTCGTCCGCGCACCGGATTGCCTCCTGCGGCGAAAGAGGGGAGAGTGCGGTCGGGCTGGCGGTTGGGGTTAGGGTGATGGCGGATGGTGAGGAGGTAGGCAGCGAGGTCATCCATGTCGGCGGCGGGGAGTACCGATCCTCCGAGGAGCGCGTCGAAGGTTGGATTGAAGCTCTGGAGCGTGGGGCGGTCGCCGCGCCAGTGGAAGGGCGCGCCGTTCTGGAGGCCGCGGAGGGTTTGAGTCACCATGGGGCCTTTCATGGGGTGCATGGTGCGGGGACGCGGGGTGGTGTCGTGGGCGGAGAGGTTCGCTCCCGCGACAGTGAGCATGGCACCGGCGGGGTCGCCGAGATCCCATGCGAGTCCATCGGTGTCGGCATCGAGGTGGCAGGTTCCGCAGCTCACGGTTCCATTGGAAGAGAGCCGGGCATCGAAGAGGAAGCCGCGTGCTTCGGCGACCGGGCCTGGGAGAGCAGGGTGGGAACTGACAGGGCGTTCGTAGATCACCTTGCCGTCCGTGGTGTCGATGACCGTGAGGGAATCGGACAGTTTTCCGAGAACGTAGAGCCGCGGGGAGGTGGGATGCAGGGCGAGTCCGCGGGGGCCGCGCATCTGGCGGCTTCCGGCCGGAGGAGGCCGGAGGTCAGTGGTGTGTGTCACGCGTCCTTCGGCTGCACTGATGCGGGCGATGCGGTCCGAGGCGAAGGCAGCGACCCACAGGTGCGCTCCGCTGGCTTCGAAGGCGAGTGCGTGGGGTTGGGCGAGGGCCTTGCCGATAGCGTCAGGGGACGCTTCGCCGTCGCTGCCGATTTCCGGGTTGAGGTCATGGATGGCTGCGATGGTGTGCTGCGGGGAAACGACGGATAGCCGGTGACGGGCGAAGCGGCCGCGGAGTGCGGGTTCGCTGCGGATGAGGTTGAGCGATTCCGAGTTGGCGATACAGAGCTGGCCGGTTTGTGGGTTGGGTGCGATGGCGAAGAGGTGGGTGCCGAGACCGGAAACCGTGGCGGTGACGGCGGGCGAGGCACCCGTGCTGATGGCGATGAGATCATGGTCTCCGACCGTCCATGCAACGCGTGGGTCGGTGGCTGGGACGATGAGAGCCGTGCGGGGAGGTGGCGGCAGTGAGGGGTCGGACGGGTTAGGTTGCGGTGGCGCTGCTGCAGGCGGGATGACGGTCGTTCCATTGCCGGAGAGCAGACAGAAGGTGTAGATGAACTGCCCCGAGGCATCGGCAGCGAGTGCGCGGGGGTAGAGACCGGGAACCGGGATGGTGTGCAGAAGACTGCGGGTGACGGGGTCGAAGACGCGGATGAGGTTGCTGCGGGCACAACTGACCCATGCGCGGCCTGCGGCGAAGATGACGTCGGCGGGTTCATCCGCGCAGGGGATGGTGGCCGTGGTGATGCCCTTGCTCAGCGAGATGACGGAAATGCAGTCGCTGGCTTCGTTGACGACCCATGCTTCGTCATTGGTGCGGGTGCGGACGCTGACAGGTTCCTGTCCCGTCTGGATCTCCGTGCGCAGGGCGGGGAAGTCGGCGGCGGCTCCGTGGATATCGAAGACGCAGAGGCGTCCTTCCGTGCTGGAGATGAGAAGGAGGGTGGATCCGTCCGGAGTGATCTCGGCGGGATGCACCAGCCGTGCCTCAAAGTGTGCCTGGGCCGTCTGGGCATGCGCAGCGGGATGCAGAAGCAGCAGACACAGGAGGATGGGAAGCGCGATGATCTGGCGCGATGGGATGATCGGAATCATGTGCGTGGGAGGCAGAGCGGACGGCAGGGAATTTTCCCCGGGGCGCTCGCGTGAGAGCGGGGAACGGGATGGTGGAGGCTCCGCTGGGCGATGGCGCGGGCGGTAAACCCACAACGGAAAACGCCCGCAGTCCGCCGGTATCCAGTCGGCGGCCATGCGCACAGCGGAGCACTCCAAATTGGCTCGGACGGGGAGTGGAGGAGAGATGCCGTGAAATCGGCGGCCGTGCGCTGCCCTGTGGGCTCACGAGGCTGCCTGCGGGCATCCGCGTCCCTGTCCGTGGTTCCGATCGGGCGTTCCTGCGCTCAGCAGAAAGGCGGAAAACCGGAAATGGCAGGAGGGGTGCTCAGGCTACCGTCCGCGGGGGCGGTACGGGAGGGGTTGCTGCCATCCGGGAAGCGGGCACGATTGGCTCGGTAAAGCCCGCTTCGGCGGGGTGGGCGGCAGCGCATGCCGGGGTTGCGGGATTCTCGGTCAGCCAGAGGATTTCCTTGGTGAGCCGTTCGATGGAGACCGGCAGAGTGGAGAGGGGAGATCCGCTGTTCTCGTCCGGATTTTCAGCGGATGCGATCGCGTGGCACAGAGGGCAGGGATGTTGGCCGTCGAATGTTCTGCGCAGGCCTTCCGAGACCCCGGATTCCGCGGAATACGAGATGGCCATGCCCGTCCACGCCATGACTTGGAGGAATCCAAGACCGCCTCCGCAGAGATGCACGCACCCCATCAGAATGAGCAGAGACTGGAAGAAGCGGCGCATGAACGGAATGCTACCGACATCAGCAGGACGTCCGGTCGGTGCAAGCACGATTTGGCCCTGGACTTGCCGAACCCGGGCCACGTGGAGGGAATGGATGACACTGCAGGTCCAGTCGTGTATGGTCCTCATGAAATTCTCGATGATTGCGAACTGACCATGAAACGATTCCTGCTGTCTCTTCTGCTGGCTGGGCTGATTCCGGCGCGCGCCGATCTGCAGGCGTACCTTGCGCGTCCCGAGCCTGCCTTCCAATGGAGCGAGGCATCGAAAACGGTGCTCAGCGGGTGTGAAGTCCGCCTGCTCAGGCTGACTTCGCAGGAGTGGCAGGGGATCCGCTGGGAGCACGATGTGATTGTCTTCCGGCCGCTGGAAACCCCTTTTGCGGGTAAGCTTTTTCTGATGAACAGCGGGGGCTCCGCGAAGGAGAAGGATTACCCGTATGGAGCGATGCTGGCCGCGAGAATCAAGGCTCCAGTGGCGTTTCTGCTGGGGATCCCGCGGCAGCCGCTCTTTGGCGGGAAGAAGGAGGATGCGCTCATAGCGGAAACCTTTGTCCGCTATCTTGAGACCGGCGATGCTTCGTGGCCGCTGCTGTTTCCGATGACCAAGAGTCTGGTGAAGTGCATGGATGCCCTGCAGGAATGCTTCCGCCGGGAATGGCAGGAGGAACTGAAGGGCTTCATTGTGAGCGGGGCCTCCAAGCGTGGCTGGACGACGTGGCTGACGGCAGCTTCGGACCCTCGGGTCGAGGCGATTGCCCCGATGGTGATTGACACGCTGAACATGCGGGAGCAGCTGCCGCATCAGGTGAAGATGTTCGGGCGGGTGAGCGACAGCATCCGGGACTACACCGAGCGGGGGCTTGTGCCGATTCCCGATACGGACAATGCGAAGCGGCTCTGGGGCTGGGTGGATCCCTTTCTGTACCGCGACAAGTTCACCATGCCCAAGCTGATCGTGTGCGGGACCAATGATCCCTACTGGAGCACCGATGCGCTCAACCTGTACTGGGACGGGCTCCCGGCGCGGAAGTGGATTTCCTATTCGCCGAATGCCGGGCATGACCTCGACTGCGACGGCAGTGGTGGCGAACCGAAAGGCCCGTGGCGTGCCATCAACAGCGTGGCCGCGTTCGTGAGGCATCAGATCACCGGTCAGCCCCTTCCCAGCGTTTCATGGAAGCACGGGGACTCGGGCGATGGGCGGTTGCAGCTGAGCATGACGGCCGAGCCACCACCAAAGGAGGTGCGGCTGTGGCGTGCGGTCAGTGACAGCACGGATTTCCGTGCGGCGAAGTGGACATCGGAGAAGGTGACGGCAGAGGCTGCCGTTGCGGGCATTGCCGTGGAGCGGCCGTCTGCCGGGCACATTGCCTTCTTTGCGGATGCTGGATATGAGATCGACGAGATACCATTTACATTATGCACACAGATGAGAATTGCGGCAGCGGTGACGGGGGACTCCGGCACCGGGACTCGAGGAAAATCAACGCCATGAACAAGACATCGGCAGCAGCTTTGCTGGGGGCTGTGGCCATGGCGCTACCGTCGCGGGCGGCGGAATTGCTGGTCGAAGCCGAGTCGTTTGCGGGGCATGGGGGATGGACCCTCGATACGCAGTTCATCGAGATCATGGGGTCGCCCTACCTGCTGGCGCATGGGCTTGGGCGTCCGGTGGCGGATGCGGAGACCCGGGTGCGCATTCCGGCGGCGGGCCGCTGGCGTTTCTTTGTGCGGACCAAGGACTGGGTTTCGCCATGGGAAGTGCCCGGTGCTCCGGGGCGGTTTCAGCTGCGCATCAATGGGAAGCCTCTCCCTCAGGAATTTGGTACCGCGGGTGGCTGGCACTGGCAGCCGGGAGGATCCGTGGATCTGCCGGAAGGCGAGGTGACACTGGCGCTGCATGACCTGACTGGTTTTGATGGTCGCTGCGATGCCATTTATCTGACGAATGAGGAATCGGCGGTGCCGCCGGAGACGGCAGAGTCGCGACGGAAGCTGCTGGGCTGGCCGGCCGAGGCTCCTGAATCGGGGCCATATGATCTGGTGGTTTGCGGCGGGGGTTACGCCGGGATGCGCGCGTCGATGGCGGCAGCGCGTCAGGGGCTGACGGTGGCCCTCATTCAGAATCGCCCGGTGCTTGGAGGCAATGGTTCCAGCGAGATTCAGGTCTGGGCCCAGGGCGGGACGATGCGGGGGCTGTATCCGCACCTTGGAGAGATCACGGAGGAATACGCGGACCGCGCGACGCACTCGCCGGGCATTGCGGAGGAATTCGGCGATGCCCGCAAGGAAGCCATCATCCGTGCCGAGCGCGGCATTTCCCTTTATCTCAATCACCATGTCGTGGCCGTGGAGCAGGGCGAACCGCCATCACCCGGGCACCGGGTGATCCGCAGCGTGACGGCCCTCGATACCCGGACGGGCCGGGAAACCCGTTTCCGGGGCACCTTGTTTGCCGACTGCACGGGCCATGGCACCGTGGGAGCGCTCGCGGGGGCCTCGTTCACCATGCTGGAGAAGGGCCATCTGGGGATGAGCAATATGTGGAGCTGGAAGCCTTCTCCTGCTCCGACCCCGTGGCCGGAGACTCCGTGGGCTCTGGCGCTGGAGCCGGGCGACTTCCCGCCGACGCGGCGGGCGGGCGACTCCGGTGATGTCTTTCACAAGGGTGAATGGTTCTGGGAAAGCGGATTCGATCGGCATCCTCTGCGGGACCTCGAACTGGTGCGCGACTGGAATCTGCGGGCCGTCTACGGTGCCTTCGGGGCCTTGCGGAAGCATGGGAATCCCGAGGCTGAACTGGCCTGGGTGGCGGCCATTGGCGGAACGCGGGAGAGCCGTCTGCTGGAGGGCGATATCGTGCTGACCGACCGTGACATTGTCGAAAAGCGTCCGTTTCCCGATGGTTGTGTGCCGACAACATGGGATCTGGATCTTCACTACCCGAAGGAGCAGTATGCGAAGAAGTTTCCGGACAACCCGTTCATCAGCCGGGCGCATTTCGGGAAGGGTGTGGACCGTGAGAATGGCTATCCCATTCCCTACCGCTGCCTTTATTCGAAGGACGTGGACAATCTCTTCATGGCGGGCCGCTGCATCAGTGTGACCCATGAGGCGCTCGGCACCGTCCGGGTCATGAGAACGTGCGGCATGATGGGCGAGGTGGTCGGGAAGGCAGCATGGGTGGCGGTGACGCGCGGAACGACGCCGCGGGGCGTCTACCAGAGTCATCTTGAGGAGTTGAGGGAACTCTGGAAGCAGCCGGGCGGGGCGCGCCGGGATGCGCTGCGGGCTCCGCTGAAAGTGCCGGCTGGCTGGGTTCCGCCGGATGCTCCGGGGAAACCGAAGCCCGGACTGCAGCCATC
>CAZSDE010000101.1:0-276 GCA_964605435.1 uncultured Akkermansia sp. | reverse complement strand
GACTGGACGAAGGGGACGGGTCTGCCGGGGTATGTGGGGACGGGTTACCGCTATGCTGCGGGCGGCAGCGGGGCAGCAGCGGTCTTCGCGGCGAAACTGCCGGCCGACGGCGCGTGGGATGTGCGGCTGCGCTGGGTGGCCCATGAGAACCGGGCGGACAACGCGGTCTGTGAAATCAATGGCCGGAGCGTCGTGCTCAACCAGCGCAAGGCTCCGGGACGACCGGATGGATTCCACAGCCTCGGTTCGGTCACTGGCAAGGCGGGCGATGCTGTG
>CAZSDE010000100.1:0-9320 GCA_964605435.1 uncultured Akkermansia sp. | reverse complement strand
GTGGGGAAGGGGGCGGAGGCGTGTGGTCCGAGGAAGCGGAGGGTGCGTGGGGAGTCCGGGATGAAGTAGAAGTAGGTCCCGCCCTTGGTGGCTTTGGGGTCGCCCAGTTCCGGGACATCGGTTCCGTCGTTCCAGACGAGGTCCGTGGGGATTTGGTCCGGGGAAGAGAAGCGGAAGAAGTCCGGGTAGCGCTGGAACATGGCCATGGCTTCCGCGGGGAGGGGGATCCGTTGCTTTGGGTAGTCGATGGTGCGCTGCGGGCGGGAGCAGCCCGAGAGGAGGGCGGCGGCGGTGGCGGCTCCGGTGCGGAGGGCACTGCGGCGGGAGAGGCCATGGGAGCCGTGAGGAACTGGGGGCATGGCGTCGGGGTGGGGTTGCAGCGGTGGCGTGGGGCTGGGGGGATCAGCGGTAGACCGTGTGGCGTCGTGGGTCGAAGGCTTCGCGGATGGCTTCACCGATGAACGTGACGAGGAGGAGGACGCCGACGAGAGCGCCGAAGGCCGAGGTGACGATCCACCATGATTCCTTGTGATCGAGGCCGATCTCGAGGAGTTCGCCCCAGCTGGGGGTGGGTTTGGGGAGGCCGAAGTTGAGGAAATCGAGGACGGTGAGGGATGAGATGCCTGCGGCGATGGAGAAGGGGAGGTAGGTGACGAGGACCGAGATGGTGTTTGGGAGGATGTGGGAGAAGATCATGCGAGGGGTACTGGCTCCGATGAGGCGGGCGGCGGCCACGTAGTCGCGTGATTTCTCGCGGAGAGTGACGGCGCGCATCTGCATGGCCTTCGAGGTGAAGTCGAAGAGGACCATGATGATGAGGAGGCAGGCGATGCGCCATGCGGTGCCGGTTTCTGCGGGGATGAGCGAGATGGAGATCATCACCATGTAGAGGAACGGGATGGTTTCCCAGATCTCGATGAGGCGGAGGCCGATGAGGTCGGTTTTTCCGCCGAAGTAGCCCATGGTGCAGCCGATGAGGATACCGACGAGGAAAGTGAGGGCGGTGTAGGCGATGGAGAAGATGATGACATTGCGGAAGCCGTAGACCATGCGGGCGAAGACATCGCGTCCGGTGGGGTCGGTTCCGAGGAGGTGGCGGCGGGACCAGTCGGGTGGGGAGGGGTGGGTGATACCTTCGCGGAAGTCGCTTTCGCCGGGCGACCATGGGATGAGGGGGAGGATGACGGTGCCGTTTCCGGATCGTGTGAAGGAATCGTGGAGGTCGCGGTAATTGGTTTCGTAGGCGTAGGGTTCGCCGAAGGTGGAGCCTGGGATGATGGCTCCGTAGGAAGGGAAGTGGGATTTGCCCTGATGGGAGACGTAGAGGGCGCGGTTACTGATCCAGAGTTCTGCGGCGAGGGAAGCTGCGATTATGAGGGTGAGGATGACGAGTGACCACCAGCCCCGGTGGATGGAGCGGAAGCGGCGGAAGCGTTTCTGCGTGATGGGGCTGAGGGGCATGGGTCAGTCGAAGCGGATGCGCGGGTCGACGAGGGCGACGAGGAAATCGCCGAGGATATTGCCGAGCATGACGAGGAGGGAGGAGATCACGACGATGCCCATGACGACTGGGTAATCGCGGTCGAGGATGGATTCGAAGCCGAGGAGGCCGATGCCATTGATATCGAAGATGCGTTCGATGACGAAGGATCCGCCGACGAAGGCGGAGAGGGATCGTCCGAGGTTGCTGACGACGGGGATGCTGGCGTTGCGGAAGGCGTGGTGGATGACGGCGCGGCGGTACGGAACGCCCTTGGCAACGGCGGTGCGGACGTAATCGGCGGCGAGGTTGTCCATGAGCTGATTTTTGGTCAGCATGGTGGTGAAGGCGAAGGCTCCGATGAGGTAGCAGACGAGGGGGAGGGCGGAGTGGTGGAGGATGTCGAGGATTTTCCCGGCGAGGGATTTTTCCATGAAGTCGAAGCTGGTGAAGCCTCCGGTGGGGAACCAGCCGAAGCGTGCGGCGGCGAAGGTGACGAGGATGCTGCCGAGGGCGTAGCCGGGGATGGCGAAGCCGGCGAAGATGAGGATGGACGAGAGGTTGTCCGGGGTGGTGCGGTGTTTGAGGGCTTTGAAGAGGCCGAGGGGGATGCTGATGAGGTAGGTCAGGAAGAGGGTGACGAGGCCGTAGTAGAGAGAGACCGGGAGGCGCTGGGCGATGACATCGGTGACGGGTTCATTGAAGCGGAACGATTCGCCGAGGTTGCCGGTGAGGAGGCCGGAGAAGCGTTTCCGGAAGACCTCGATGCGGGTGATGGTCTGGGGGCCTTCCTTGGGGGGGAGAGTCCGCCATTGCCATGGAGCGGCGGAGGAACCGTCTGGTTTGGTGAGGGAGAACGAGCCGTCCGGATTCTTGGTGATGCGGAGTGGTTCGCGCGTTCCGGGGGCGCGGATGGTTTGTTCCGTTTCGTCCGGGCCGAATTCGATTTTGCGGCGGAGGTCGGCGTAGGGCCAGACGCCGAGCCATGAGAAGTAGCCGGCGACTGGGTGCTGGTCCATGCGGAAGCGGACCTTGAGTTGTTCGAGTTGTTCTTCCGAGAGGGCCTGATTCTGGGCTGCTCCGCCGCGGCTGCCGCCTTCGCCGCCCTTGCGCATTTCTGCGATCATTCGTTCCATGGGGCCGCCGGGAACGAAGCGGGTGATGAGGAAGACGAGCATGGTCACGCCGATGAGGGTCGGCGGGATCAGCAGGAGGCGTCTGAGGAAGTAGGCACCCATGGGACGGAAGGCGGCGGCGGCAGGAGGGGGCGAACTCGGGCCGCGCTGGGGAGGGATCAGCGGCGGCCGCCCTGCGGGTCGAAGTCGACCGGGATCCGGACAGAGGGGAAGTCCTTGAGGGTCATGCTGAAGAGGAGACCCCATTCGTCCTGGCCGCGGTGGTCGCGGATGATGGCACCGAGGCTGGCGACCCATGAAGAGAGGTCGCGGTGGACCGAGTACTGCTGGAGTTCGAGGGTACTGTCTTCTGCTTCGTAGCGCTGGTAGGCGCTGAAGCCCCAGTTTTCCGTGACGCGGGCGTAGGCTCCGAGGTCTATGAGGTTACTGTTCTGGAAGTAGGGATGGTCCTGGAGGTAGCGGTGTCCGAGGGAGAGGTCGCGGGAATCGATGGGCATGAAGGTGGCCCGGGTATTGATTTCCGTGAAGCTGGCGTCGTCGCCAGTGGGGATCTGGGCTGCCATGTTGAGGCGGGTCCATGGGACTGGGTTCCACTCGATTTCCTGGTAGAGGTTGGAGATGGTGCGGTCGAATTCCGGGTCGTCGGCGTAGACGTCGACGTAGGTATTGGTCTGGAGCCAGTTGAAGGTGCCGCGGTTCCGTTTGGTCTGGAGGCGGTTGTAGGCTCCGATGCGGACGACGTTCCAGTCGCGGAGGGCGTCGACGGCGGTGTAGTTGGTCAGGTCGAGCGGGCGTGGCCTCGTGGAGAGGGCGAGGCGGTCGATGCCTTTGAGGCGGTTGCCGATGCTGTCGGCGCTGACGAATGACCAATTGAAGTACGGCTGGATGACGTGGCGGAGGCCATTGATGCCGAGGGAGGGTTTCTGGATGTGGTCGTAGACGCGGGAGAGTTTGAACGAGCCTTCGAGGCCGGCGGCGAGGATGGTGCGGTCGAGGTTTTCCGGGGAGGGACCGGAGACAGAGGAATAGTTGGTGTAGCCGACGCCGAGGCGTGGGGTGAGGGTGAAGCCGCCGCCGAAGGAGCCAGGGTAGAGGGCTTCGTGATAGGTATGGAAGCGGTTGAAGCCTTGTTCGATGAGGCTGCCGCGGAGTTCTGCGAGGGTATTGGTGGCGGCGGCGGCGTCGAGGAGGGTGGCGAGGGCGGGGTCGGCCAGCTGGAGGGAGAGGTTCTGGACGCGGTCTTCGAGTTGGCGGCGGTCGAAGTCGCCCAGTTTTTCCTCGAGGATGCCGAAGCTGGAGGTTCCGTTGTAGAAGAGCCCGGTGTTGAAGATGGGCTGGCGGGGCATATCGAGTGACAGTTCCGGGAGGCGGGTGTCGCTCTGGTAGAAATCGTTGGCGCGGAAGCGGGTGAGGAGGTTGAACTCGCCCTGGTCGCTGCGTTTGACGAGGTTGACGAGGTTATCCGGGTTGGGGTCTTCGCGGAATTCCGTGGGGAAGAAGTCTTCGTAGAAGTAGGCGTCGCTGATTTTGTTGACATCGACGTCGAGGTAGATGTCGCTTTCCTCCGGGCCTGGGAGGTAGATGCGGTGCTGAAGATTGACGCGGTAGCGGGAGGAATCGACTGAGTCGCGCTGGACGCGGGAGAAGGTATTATTGCGCTGGGGGTCGGTATCGTAGACTCCGTAGAAGCGGAATTTGCCGAAGGCTTCCTGGCTGGTGTAGCGGCGGGAATTGATGTCGATGCCTGCGCCCACGCCGCGGGAGGCGTAGAGGTCGAGTTTGTATTTGGCGATGCTGTGGTCTCCCCATGTGACCCCGTACTGGTTCATGAGGAAGAAGCCGAGGTTGCTGCGGTAGCCTGGGGCGAAGGTGTAGCCTACCTCATCCTGGAGGGGTTGGGAGAGGTAGGGGAGGTAGAAGATGGGGGTATCGCCGGCGTAGATCTTGAGTTTCCGGAAGACCACGCGGTCATCGGGGTAGATCGAGACGTGTTCCGATTCGATGTGGAACGAGGGGTCGGTGCTGTCGTCCGTGGTGAATTCGGCGTTATCGACTTCGATGACGGAGATTTCGCGGGTGCGGGTGGTGAGGCTGCCGGCGCTGAAGAAGAGGGGTTCGATGCTGCTGCGGAGTTCCGAGGCGTCGAGTTGTTCCGTCTGGGTGTTGTAAGTGGCGCGGTTGCCGCGGTAGATGAGGCCGTCCTTGTAGATGGCGACGTCGTCGAGGAAGCGCATCTGTTCCTTTTCGGCGATGTATTCTGCTTTTTCGCAGAAGACCTCCATTTCGTCCGAGCGGATGTGAACGGGGCCGCTGATGACGACGTTGCCGTCCGGGGTGAAATTGAAGTTGCTGGAATCGATCCGCATGTCGCCGAGGACATCGAGTTTATCCTTGATGGCTTCGAGTTTGGGAAGCTGGGCAGCGGCAGGGGAGGCTGCGAGGGCTGCGATCAGGGCCAGCGGTCGGAGGGTCATGGGCGGCGGGAGGTCGGGAACGGAAATAATTTCCTGAACTTAACTAAATCCGGGGGGGGAGAAAATGCAAACAATTGGTGTGGGGCAAACGCGAGGCCCGGGGCGTATGGATTGCCCCGGGCCCTGCGGATATTTATGGTTCCCATGGTTTGCCTTGTGAGGGTGGCAACCGTGGGGTGGTGGCGTGGTCGGTCAGCGTCGTTGTGCCTTGAGACGGAAGTAGCGCCGTGGGTCGCCGATGGGGATGCGGAGGGTGAAGGTACGGATATTTTCGACGACGGGGGCGGCTTCGATGGTGACGCCAGGGGTATCGCCGGTGACGTTTTCCCAATTGACCATGTCGGCGCTGATTTGTGGGAGGAGGAAGGCCTCGGACTGGTAGATATCCTGGGAGTAGGTGTAGACGATGTTGCCGTTTTCGATGACTGGGGTGGGGACGGCGGGGTCTTCGGCGACTTTGGGCTGGGTGCCCATGGCGTATTCGAGGTAGTTGGCGAGGCCGTCCTGGTCTGGGTCGGCGGTGGGGCCGCTGATGGCTGGGTCGGCGATTTCAGCGGGGGTGAAGTTGATGGCTGCCCATTCGTTGAAGGTGGGGGTTGGCTGGCGGACGGTGATGCGGATTTCGCGTGGGGTGCTGTAGCCGAGGTCGTTTTCCACCATGACGTAGCAGGCGAAGACGCCGAAGGCGGATGGGGTGAAGGTGTATTCGCCGGTGGCGCGGTTGAGGGTGATGAGCATCCGGACGTTCGGGTTGCTCACGCTGGGGACATCGAGGGTGGCGAACTGGGTGAGTCCGGTGGTGGGGAGGGTGGGTTGTTTCGGGGTGATGTCCGTGGGGAGGTAGAACTCGTGGGCGATGATGGGGTAGATCCCGGTGGAGCCGCTCGCGCGGATGGTGCGGGTCTGAATGGTCTGTCCGCGGCCGATGCTGACGTTCTGGGCGGGGACGTTCGGGGGATCGTTCTGGGATGTATCGCCGTAGCAGCCGTAGTAGGTGATATCGAGGGCGGCGATTTTCTGTTTGCTGGGGTCGGTGGGGTTGGCGACGGGGACGTAGACTGGGTCGGCCACGGTGGGATTGAGGTTGGTGCCCTGGCTGGTATTGTCCCAGACCTGGACGATCCATTGGGGGGACGAGCCGATGGCGCGGTACCCCCAATGGCGGAGGGACATGAATTTCCAGTCGGTGGCCGTGTCGAAGGCAGGGACGAAGTTTTCCTCGCTGCGGTTATAGTCTTCGCGGTGGGGGACGAAGAGTTCTGATTTCATGCCGAAGATGTCGGCGCGGTTGGGGGGGGCGAAAAGGTTGATGCCGGTATCGCCGCGGCGACCGTGGTACCATTTGACGCGGGTGCTGACGTGTTCGACGCGCATGCCGGCTGGTGGTCCGGGGACGAACATGCGGACGCCTTCCTGGTTGTTGTCCGGGATGAGGCGGCCGGATGGGCCGGTCATTTTCATGCTGGTGGAGAATGGAAGGTTTTTCCATTTCATGGCGATGCGGACGGCCTTGTCGGCATCGATGAGGCCCGCTCCGTGAGCGAAGTGGAACGGTTTGCCCATGGGGGCGAGGCGCCAGAGGGTGGGGAAGGGGCGGCCATTGATGTCCCAGCGGCAGTCATTGACCATGCGGGTCGAGCGCATGATGATTTCCTGGATGTCGCGCCATTTGAGCTGGGGGTTCGCCTGTTTCATGAGGGCGACGACGCCGGCGACCTGGGGAGCGGCGAAGGACGTACCGATGTTGCTGGAGTCGGTGCGGCCCTGGGTGGAGAGGCTGAGGATGCCCTGGGTGGGGCGGCGGGATTCCCGGAAGTCGGGTGGGATGTCCCATGGTTCGATGGGAGGGTTTTTGCGGATGGGTTTGCTGGCGGGCCATGCGCCTGCGGGTCCGGCGGGCGGGGCCGCGGCCCATTTCATGAGCGGGGGGAGTTCGTCGCCCATGCCTGGGGCGACGCACATGAGGCTGGCGCCGACGTTGGAGTAGGCGATGCGTCGGCCGATGTCGCTGATGCAGCCGACGGCGATGGTTTCGCGGCGGTTGGTGGTTTCCTGGTAATTGGTGTTCATGCGGCCGTCGCCTTCGTTGCCGGCTGCGAAGACGAAGACGCAGTCTTTCGGGCCTGGGCGGAGGGCGAATTCGAAGGCCTGGAGGACGAGGGGGTGTTCCGGGTAGAGGTCGTCGGCGGCGAGGGTGGCGGGGCCCCATGAATTGTTGGCGACGTCGGCGAGGAGGGCGCCGGTGCGTGGGTCTTCGGTATTGATGACGCCGTCCTGGTTGAAGTCCGACTGGGTGGAGCCCCAGGCGACGGCGTTGGCGAACTGGAGTGGGGAGGCATTGCCGCCGAGGATGCGGATGCCCATCATGGTGCAGAGTGGGGCGACGCCGGTGATGTCGCGCTGGGCGTTGTCCATGCGGGCTCCGATGATGCCGGCGCAGGCGGTGCCGTGGAAGTCGAAGCGGATATTGGCGGGCGACGGCGTCGGGTTGTTGGGGTCGAGCGGGTCCCAGCCACGGTCGACATAGTTATCGTGGTTGGTTTTGACGAGGTCGACGCCGGGGACCGAGGCTCCGGTGAAGTCGGCGTGGGCTTTTTCGAGTCCGTCGTCGACTACGAGGACCTTGACGTTGTTCCCGCGGATGGGGAGCTGGGAGATGGGGCTGCGCTGGTCCCATGCGAGGTCGGCACGGATGTCGCAGCGGTCGCCGGGGAGGATGAGGTCGCCCACGTCCGGTTCCATGAGGAGAGGGAGGGGCTGATTTTCTCCGGTATTCCTGAGGTACCACTGATAGGGTCTTGAGGTGGAGTCGGGACTGGGGATTGGAGTGCGGACATTTTCCCAGAGTTTGACCCGTGGGCCGTAGTCGGCGGCGGTGGTGGTGGCGTGGGAGAAGTTGCGGTCGTTGGGGATGTATTTGCTGACGCGTTTGACGGAGAGGAGGGGTTCGGCCTGGACGACGCCGGGGGCTTCGCGGATGCGGTCGAGGGCGCGGAGGGCGGAGAAGACGTCGGGGTAATTGAGGACGAGGAAGTGTTCGGCGTAGCTTGGCTGGATGGCGGAGGCGGCGCGGGCGGAGCGGATGAAGGTGCCGCGGTCGACTGAGGGGAGGAGTTCGACGAAGAGCTGGCTGTTGATGGCGCGCCATGTACTGTCCTTGCGGGGTTTACCGGCGACCCAGCCGGTGAGCTGGGTGGCGAGGCCGGTATTCTGCTGGTAGTTGGCGGCTTCGGCAGAGAGTTCCGAGATTTTGTGTTTGGTACCGGTGCGGACGGTATTGACTTCGCCGGTGGCGCGGGTGGCGTCGAAGCGGTCGGTATCGATGTCGAGGACTTCGAGTCGGTTGCAGAAGCGGACTGTCAGTCTTCCCGAGGCATCGTCGAGGCACGGAGGCAGGGCTGCCAGCGTGCAGAAGGGGGCAAACACCGAGAGGGAGAGGAGGAGGGCAGGTGCTTTCATTTGAGTTTGCATTGTAAATACATTTTCCGCGTAAAATGGGAAGCGGAAAATGGGTCTGGGGAGTGATTCTGCGGGCGGATTCGGGGTATTAATTTCCGGTGAAATCTCCGGGAATTATTTTGGAGGTCCGGGTGATTTGGGCAGGGAGAACTGGCGGGTGATTTCTGCGACGAAGGTTTCGGCGGAATTGGCGAGGCCGTGCATCATGATGGAGTCGCGGAGGAGGAGTTTGGGCATGCGGAGGTTCTGGGCGGCGAGGGAGGCGTAATCGCTGGTGCTGCTGGCGAGGAAGGCGGCGACTTCCGGGGATTGGATGGTGGCGCGGAGGGTATCTGGGGGGACGGCGGTGGCGGCGAGTTCGAAGGCGGGAGCGGGGTTGGCGGGGAGTGGGAGTTTGAGGAGGGCTTCGTGGAAGCGGGGGAAGCTGGCGGGGCTGTGTTTCCAGACGGCGAGGGCGAGTCGGGCGAGGTCGCAGGCGGCTTCGTGGTCCTTGATGTTTGGTTTCAGGTTGGGGTTGCAGGAACGGTTGAGGGGGCAGGGGATGAGGACGACGGCGAATTTGTCTGGGTGGGCGGTTTTGAGGGAGCCGAGGTCCTTGTAGAGGTCGCGGCAACTGCCGCAGGTGTAGTCGAAGTATTCGACGAGGATGTGGGGTGCGTCGGGGCTGCCGAGGATGGGGAGGTTGGCGGCGTCGAAGGCGAACTGGCCATTGAAGAACGAGACGGGTCTGGGTGGGCGTGGGGAGCCGGTGAAGTGGCGGAGGTTGGCTGG
>CAZSDE010000099.1:7559-9380 GCA_964605435.1 uncultured Akkermansia sp. | reverse complement strand
CGGTGGAGTATGGGGGGAGAGTGGCGTGGGCAAATCGGGAAATTCCTTGTGGCGCAGGATGCGGTGCTGGGTTCTGGGGTAGCGGGAAGCTGCGGCATTCCCCTGATTCATGAGCAACGAGGCATCGATGGCATCCCGACGGGCAGGCTGGTGGCATGGAGTCGCGGCCTTTGGGTTATGGGGGTTGCTGCCGGTTTTCTGGAAGCAGATTGATTGGCTGGGGGCGGATCAGGTGGTGGTGCTGCGGGCTGTCTGCTGTGTGCCGCTGCTTCTGCTGGTCCTTGCGTGGCGGGGTCGGCTGGGGGTGGTGGGTGCGGCGCTGCGGCGGCCGCGGGTGTTGGGGCTGCATGTGATCACGGCGGCTTTGCTGGGTGGGAACTGGCTGGCGTATGTGTGGGCTACGCAGAACGGGCAGATTGTGACGGGGAGTCTGGGGTATTTTCTGACGCCCCTGGCGAATGTTGGGCGGGGGGCCTTGGTGCGGGGCGAGCGGTTGCGTGTGACGCAGTGGGTGGCGGTGGTGCTGGCGGCGGTGGGGGTGGGGATGCAGGTCTTGGCGGTGGGGGGATTGCCGTGGGTGGCGCTGGTGCTGTGCGGGACTTTTGCCTTGTATGGGCTGCTGCGGAAGATGGCACCGCTGGATTCGCTGGAGGGGCTGGCGGTAGAGTCGCTGCTGGCGCTGCCTTTGGCGTTGGTGTGGCTGTGGCACCACCCTCCGGCGGTGCTGGCGGGGGACGTGCGGCAGGGATTGCTGCTGGCCGCGCTGGCACCGGTGACGACCATTCCGCTGCTGGCCTTTGCGAAAGCGGCGCGGCTGCTGCCGCTGGCGATGGTGGGGCTGCTGCAGTTTCTGGCTCCCAGCCTTCAGTTTCTGATGGGGTTGCTGGTGTATGGCGAGCCGGTGAGCATGCTGCGGCTGGCCAGTTTCGCGGTGATCTGGCTGGGGCTTGTGGTGATGGTGCGCGACCTCTGGCGGTCGGGTCGCTGACGTTACCGTGGGTCCGGTCTGCTGGCTGGGGATCCGCTGGGGAGGGCGTCGATGGCGCCCGCGGTCTGGAAATCGAGAGAGGTCAGTCCGCCGGCGGAGTGGGTGGTGAGGGCGAGGGTGACCGAGCGGTATTGGATGAGGATATCCGGGTGATGATTGAGTGCTTCGGCCAAGTGGGCCACTTCGCTGACAAAGCTGATGGCGCTGGGGAACGAGGCGAAGCGGAACGTGCGGATGATTCTGGACTCGTCCTGATTCCATGCGGGGATGGACGGCAGGAGGGCTTCGATTTCCGCGCTGGGTAGGAGGGTCATGGCAGGTGGCGGTTCAGGGATTGGATGGGGGAGCCGGGCGCGACGGGGGGTGGTATCCGGCTGACTGGAGCCATGATGATATTCCGGCGGCGAGGCCTGTGACGAGTCGCTGGCGCCATGGTCGGCTGGCCACGTTGCGGGCGTCCGTGGGATGGGTGAGGAAGGCGCATTCCACGAGGACGGAGGGGCACAGCGAGCGGCTTGTGACGGAGAGTTCCGGTCGGTTGCGGATGCCGCGGTTGCGGGAACCGGTGGCGAGGCAGGCGGCGTTCTGGATGGAGGTGGCGAGAGCTTCGGATCCGTCGGGGGGCAGGATGGCGCCGTCCGACATGCCTGCGAGGGAGTGGAGGCGGGCCATGATTTCCGGCTGGCGGGGCCATGAGAAATAAGTTTCGAGGCCTGAGGCGGCGGGATCGCCGGCATTGAAGTGGATGCTGACGAAGAGGAGCCGGGGGGAACGGTTGGCGATGAGGCTGCGGTCGGCGAGGGGCAGGGTGGAGTCATCCGTACGGGTGAGGG
>CAZSDE010000099.1:2397-7492 GCA_964605435.1 uncultured Akkermansia sp. | reverse complement strand
ATCCGGGGGGGGAGGGGGCGGGGGTGCGGGGATAGGAGTGGGGGCGGGGGGGGGGAGGATGGGTGCGTCTGCAAGAGGCTGAGGATGACTGTTTTCCAGGAGAGCGGCGGCCTTGAGGGCGCAGAAGCTGGCGGTGGCTGAGAGCAGCATGAGCAGCACCGCCCGGAGGAGGGGAGAGGGAGGGTCGGGCTGTGCGCGCGGCGGCATGGAGCAAAAATTCCAGAAAACGGAAAAAATTTGATAAACTTTGAAATTACGGTATTTGGGAAATCATGAAAGAACGAAGCATCGTTTTCCGGGCTGGCGGGGTGAGGCTGCTGAGCGGCTGGCTGCTGCTGTTGGTGGGGGTGTGTGGTTCAGGGGAGGTGTGGGGGCAGCATGTGGTAAGGGAGGGTGAGACTCTTGCGAAGATTGCGCGGAAGAGCGGGGTGAGTGTTGGTGAGCTGTTGAGGATGAACCGGGGGATTGAGCCTGATCGTCTCCTTGTGGGGCAGCGGCTGACCTTGCCGGGGGCTGGGGGAAAGCGTGGGGTGGTGGTGGAGCGATCATCGGCAGGTAAGAAAGCGGAGCGATCAGTACCGGAGACGTTGGAGGAGGGGAAAGCGAAGAAATCCGTGGTCGGCGAGTCTGGGCGGGAGGGGAATTCCCGTGTCGTGGTGCCGGAGGAGCATGAGGTGCGTGCTGGGGACAGTCTGAGTCGGCTGAGTCGGTCGTATGGGATTCCGGTGGGGGAGTTGATGAAGCGGAATGGGATGGCTGAGGGTGATGTGCTGGTGGTGGGGCGGAAGCTCCGGCTGCGTGGGGATGGGGCGAAGGTGGTTGCGAAGGATGGGGCGAAGGGTGGGGACAACCGGAGTGTGGTGGTGCGGAGTGGTGGGCGGACTGGTTATCATGAGGTGGAGCGAGGGGAATCGCTTTCGGGGATTGCGGCGAAGTACAACGTGAGTCTGGCGCAGGTGAGGGAGGCGAATCCAGGTTTGGCTGCGGGGCCGCTGCGGGTGGGTCAGCGGGTTTGTGTACCGGGGGTGCAGGTGAAGAGCGAGGGGGCTCCGGTGCGGTCTGCGACGGCCCCGGTGTATCCGGTGGCGCTTGGGAACGAGGCCGTGGAGGACGTGAACGTGGCGGCGCTGAGCCGGGCGCTGGAGGGCGACCGGGTGCGGACGGGGTATCAGGTGAGGAAGGGGGATACGCTGGAGGGATTGGCGCGGGAGTTTCTGCTGACGCCGGCGGAGCTGCGGGCCTTGAATCGGCTGGGGGCGAAGGACCGTGTGCATGAGGGTCAGTATCTGATTGTGCCATTTTTCCGGAGCCGTGAGGAGTTGCCATCGCGGTATGGTCATCAGGACGGGCGGACGGCGATGGTGGAGAGGCGCTGAGGTCGCTGAGGGGTCGGTTCGTTGAAACTTCGCCGGGGACCCGGAAGAAGTTCTGCTTGCCTTGCGTATGGGCGGGACGGCAACGTTCCCAGCCTTATGCAATCTGAAACATCCCTGATACTCCCGAATTCCACCCGCCGGCGGTTCCTCAAGAAGGCCGGAGTCACGTCAGCCCTTGCCGGAGTGAGTCTGCCGCATGTCTTTGCGGCGGAGGACAACACGGTGGGAGTGGCCCTTGTGGGCTGTGGTGGCCGGGGGTCTGGCGCGGCCAAGAATGCCCTCGATGTGGTGAGTCTGCCCACGAAGCTCATGGCGATGGCCGATGTGTTTTCGTACAAGCTCAATGAGAGTCACAAGGCCCTGTCGAACGAGTACCAGAACAAGCCGGGGAAAGTGGATGTGCCCGAGGACCGGAGGTTCCTTGGCTTTGATGCCTATAAGAAAGCGATGGACGCCATCAAGCCTGGAGGTATTGTGATTCTGACGACGCCGCTGGCATTCCGGGCGGTGCATTTTCAGTATGCGATCGAGCGCGGGCTGCATGTATTCATGGAGAAGCCGGTGACGGCGGACGGACCGACTTCGCGGCGGATGCTGGCGCTGGCGGATGAGGCTGACAAGAAGGGTCTGAAGTGCGGGGTGGGGCTGATGGTGCGGCACTGCCGGGCGCGACAGGAACTGTGGAAGCGGATTCAGGATGGCGAGATCGGGGACATCCTATCCATGCGGACGTATCGGATGCATGGGCCGGTGGCTTCGTGTTTTTCGACGCGGAAGCCAGCGGACAAGAGCGAGGTGATGTATCAGATCGAGCGGTTCCACAGTTTTCTGTGGGCGAGCGGTGGTTTGTACAGTGACTTCTACATTCACTTTGTGGATGAGTGCTGCTGGATGAAGAACAAGTGGCCGGTGAAGGCGCATGCGGTGGGTGGGCGGCATTACCGTGGCGATTACATTGATCAGAATTTCGATTCGTATTCCGTGGAGTACACCTTTGATGACGGCAGCAAGCTGCATCTGGATGGGCGCACCATGATTGGGGCGAAGCAGGAAGAGGCGTCCTATGCGCATGGGACGAAGGGGGCTGCGGTGATCAGCACGGCGGGGCACACCCCGGGCAAGTGCAAGATCTTCGGTGATCATGTGATGAAGCGGGGGACTGAGAAGTGGGCGTTTCCGCAGCCCGAGCAGAATCCGTATCAGCTCGAGTGGGAGGACCTTGCGGCGGCGGTGATCAACGACACGCCGTACAACGAAGTGCGCCGTGGGGTGGAGGCATCGGTGGCGACGAGCATGGGGCGGATGGCGGCGCATACTGGCCGTGATGTGACGTTCGAGCAGATGCTCAATCACGAGCATGAATTTGCGCCTGATGTGGACAAGATGACGGTGGATGGCCCTGCTCCGGTGATGTCCGATGCGGATGGTCGGTATCCGGTGCCTGAGCCAGGCAAGAAGACGAACCGGGAGTACTGAGAATTCTGAAACTGCAGCGGGCGGTGCCGTTGGCTGAATTCCTGCAGGAAGGCCGGCGGCACCGCGCGTATCATGAGGCGATGAGAGTGACGCTGTTTGTGCCGTGCTTCATGGACGCCGTGTATCCGGCGGCGGCGATGAGCATGGTGCGGGTGCTGGAGGAACTGGGGCATGAGGTGGATGTTCCTGAGGGGGTGACCTGCTGTGGGCAGCCGCCCTTCAATTCCGGTTACTGGGACGAGGCGCGGGCGATGGCGCGGCCGGTGGTGCGGGCGCTGGAGGGAGCGGAAGCGGTGGTGATCGGGAGTGGGTCGTGCGGGGCGATGCTGAAGGTATTCTATGGAGAACTGTTTGCGGGGCGTGTGGGGGAGGAAATGGCGGCGCGGGAGCTTGCGGGGCGGGTGTGGGAGTTTTCATCATTTCTTGTGGAGCGGCTTGGGGTGACCGATGTGGGGGCGAGTTTCGGGCGTCGGGTGACGTTTCATGATGGCTGCCATGGGCTGCGGGAGCTGGGAATCCGGAGTGCTCCGCGGAAGCTGCTGGGGGCGGTGCGGGGGTTGGAGCTGGTGGAGATGGCTGGAGGGGGGAACTGCTGTGGTTTTGGCGGGAGTTTTGCGGTGAAGAACGCGGCCATTTCGGTGGCGATGGGTGAGGAGAAATGCGGGGCGGCGCGGGCGACGGGGGCTGATGTAATGGTGAGCAATGATGCGAGCTGTCTGCTCCATCTGCGTGGTCTGCTTGACCGCGGGGGTCGTCCGCTGCACACCATGCATCTGGCGGAAGTACTGGTGCAGCGGTCATGAGCAGTCCGTTTTCCATCTTCCGCGGGGAGAGTGCGAGGGTGGCCGGGGACCTTGTGCACCGTCGGAGGATTGGTGCGGCCATGGGGAAGTACGAAGCGGCGCGGGGTCCGCGGCAGCAGGCGTTCTTGTCGTGGGAGCGGGCGCGGCAAGCTGCGGCAGAGACCAAGTGGAGTGCGGTGAATCGGCTGGCGGAGCATCTCGAGCAGTTCGAGGCGGCGGCGGTGGCGCGTGGCACGCAGGTGCACTGGTGCCGGGATGCGGACGAGGCGCGCGCCGTGATGGTGAACATCATCCGAGAGCATGGGGCGCGGCGCATCGTGAAGTCGAAGGTGATGACCTCCGAGGAGATTCATCTCAATCCGCTGCTGGAGTCGCTTGGCTTCAGCGTGGTCGAGAGTGATCTGGGGGAGTACATTCAGCAGCTGAAGGACGAAGCGCCCTATCATTTTGTCTTTCCGTGCATGCATCTGAGCCGGGAAGAGATCAGCGATCTGTTCCGGGAGCGGTTGGGGACCGCGCCGGTGACCGATCCCGGGGAACTGACAATGATCGCACGGCGGGTGCTGCGGGAGAAGTATGTGCAGGCTGACATCGGGATCACGGGGGCGAATTTTCTGGTGGCGGATACGGGGATGATTTCGATTACGGAGAACGAGGGGAATGCGCGGCTGACGGCGGCGCTGCCCCGGGTGATGATTTCGCTGGTGGGTATTGAGAAGGTGGTGCCGCGGATGGCGGATCTGGCATTGTTTCTGCCGATGCTGGCGACGGCGGGCACGGGTCAGCCGATGACCTGCTACAACACGCTGTATGGTGGGCCGCGGCGGCCGGGTGAGCCTGATGGGCCGGAGGAATGGCATGTGATTCTGCTCGACAATGGGCGGACGGAACTGCTGGCGGATGCGGAGCAGCGGGATGCGCTGCACTGCATCCGGTGCGGGGCCTGTCTCAACGTCTGTCCGGTCTTCCGGGCGATTGGCGGATTGAGTTATGGGACCACGTATCAGGGGCCGGTGGGGAGCGTCATCACGCCGCACCTGCGCGGGCTGCAGGAATGGAAGCATCTTTCCGGGGCGTCATCGCTCTGCGGGGCGTGCACCGAGACGTGTCCGGTGAAGATTGATCTGCATCATCATCTGCTGCACAACCGGCGCAATGCGGCGGCCGAGCGTGGCGGGGTGGAGCGGTGGCTCTGGAAAGGTTTCGGGGCAGTGATGCGGCGGCCATGGCTTTACCGCAGCGTGCTGCGGGTGTCGCGCTGGCTGCGGCCTATGCACCGGGTGTTTCTTGAGGGAAGCGATTGGGATCCGGCGCGGGCGTGGACGGCGAACGCGATCGCCGCCGCCGGCTGGCCCGCGGCGGCGTACAGGGCAAGGACGGCGTCCGCCGCGGCGGCCGCGTCCGGCGCGGACACGACCCGGTCCGCCACCGCACCCGGCG
>CAZSDE010000099.1:1869-2387 GCA_964605435.1 uncultured Akkermansia sp. | reverse complement strand
ATTGGGATCCGGCGCGGGCGTGGACGGCGGCGCGGGAGTTGCCTGAATTGCCGGCCGAGACCTTCCGGGATCAGTGGCGGCGGCGGTCGCGGGAGAAGTCTCCGGGGGCCTGACGAGTGGCGTTCAGGGGGTGAGTTGCCATGATTCGCTGAAGAAACCGGCGGCTTCGATGCGGCCTGGGGATTCGTCGTCCGGAGGGGTGCGGAGGTCGATGACGGCCCAGTCCGGGAGTTTGGGATTCTGCAGGGAATTGGTGGACGAGTGGGATTCGCGGAACGTGAGGCCGCTGTTGAGGACTACGTAGCGGTCCGGGTTGAGAGGGTTGGGGTAGATGAGCGAGGGGATCAGGTGCGGGCCGGAGAACGAGCGGGTTCCGGCAGTGACGCCGTCCTTGTTCCACTGGATGGGAAGTTTGGGTAGGACTTTGGCGGTGAGCTCATTGGCGGTGGAGTCGCCCCAGAGGATGAGGTGGTAGCGGCGGATGTCGTCGGCGGAGACTTCCGAGGCTTTGCGGGAGC
>CAZSDE010000099.1:0-1859 GCA_964605435.1 uncultured Akkermansia sp. | reverse complement strand
TTCTGGTAGGCAATTTCGTGCTGGGTCCATGGTTCCGTGGCAGGCGTGAGGAAGGGTCGGTCTGGTAGCATGAAGAGGAAGGGAGCGGTGAAGGCGTCGTCGATGGGCCCCTGGAGACCCGGTTTCTTGCGGAGAGCGGGGGCTTTGGGATCGGGTCCGGAGTGCCAGCGGCCGCTGTGGTGGGTAAGAAGGATGGATTTGGCTCCGCCTCCGCCGGTGAGGGCCTGACCATCGATGGAGATGCGGAGGCTGGTGGGGAAGGTCTGGGCGTCTGGAGAGGTGAGGAGGAGTGACGAGACATTGGCCGTGGTGATTTCGGCGCTGGTCGCCTGCGGGATGGGCTGGTCGATGCGTGCGTCGATGCGGGCGTCCTGCCAGTGGTGGGTGAGGCCGGTGGCTTTGATCCAGTGGAGCCGTGGGTAGTCGAGGGTTTGGCCCTGCCATGAGAGGCGGAGCGGGTAGGGAGTTTCGCGGGGTTTGAGGAGGGCCTCCTGGATGAGGGAAGTGAGTTGGCGCTGGGTATTCGGTTCGTATTTGTGTTCCGTGTCCGGGCCGATGAGGTGGGTGAGGGCGGCACCCTGTTTCTGGAATTCGGCGGCCATGATTTCTGCGGAGGCGCGCTGGCGGTCCTTTTCGCCGCTGTAGGAGATGACGGGCAGGTTGAGGAGGTTGCGGACGCAGGTGGGGACATCGTTCTGGGCCCACAGGGAGACTTCCCATGGGGGGAGCTGGCTGACATCTTTGTCCGAGAGGTTGCGGTAGCGGCGGACATCGACGAATCCGGCACCGGTGTGGACGACTGTCCAGCGGTCGGTGTAGTGTGCACCGATCATCCATGCGCCGGCCCCGCCCATGGAGAATCCGGCGAGGGCTGATCTGGCTGGGTCGATGCGTTTTTCGCGGACGAGGAGGCTGTGGACATCGATGACGTCCTGTTCGCCGGCATTCTTGTAGCCGGTGCAGAAGCGGCCGAAGGGGTGGACGATGATGGTGCCGGCTGGGTGGAACTGACCTTTTTTCTGCATCCTTTCGTGGAGGAAGTGGAGGTCGGTGCCGGAGTCGCTGCGGCCGTGGAGCCAGATCCATGCGGGGGAGTTGGTGGCGGTGGCGTCGTCTGGGATTTCGAGGGCGAACGGCTGGGCGGATCCGTCGATGGGGCTATAGTAGCCGCGCGTGACGAGGCCTTTGGCGGAGAGCCATGGGGATGCGCCGCTGCGGAGGGCGGCGATGCGGGTAGCGGCCTCGGCGAGGAGGCGGCGTGCCTTGGTGGCGTCGTCTGGTTTGAAGAATTCGCCGAGGTCGAGGGCGTAGCGGACGGCTTTAAGGAAGACTTCGGCGTTGGCGTTGGCGGCTTTGCGGGGGAGGCTCTGGAAGTCTGTGGTGAGGGTGGCCAGTTCTGTGGAAAGGGCGGCGCGGTCTGCCTCCGCGAGTTTGCTGCCGATGGGAGGGACGAGCCGTTTTGATTCGTGGGCTGGGCTGGCCGTGGCGAGGGCGAGCAGGAGGGCAGCTGAGATGGCGGCAGAGGTGGTTTTCATTGCTGGCGGCTGAGCGGGTGGAGTGGGGCGGCGAGGATGTGTCGGAGGGCGAGGAGGGCGCGGCGGGAGGAATAGGCTTGATGGCCGCCGCGGACGAGGATTTCCGAGCGGGCCGAGGGGAGGTGGGCGCTCTGCCATGAGACGGCTCCGTCCGAGTTCCACTGGGCGGGCCATGGGAAGCGGAGGGCGATGATGGAGTGGTGTTCCGTGGTCAGGGGCAGGGTGCGGAGGGCGCGGAGGGCAGGAGAGTTGGGGCGCAGGTCCGGGATGCTGGCGTGGAGTGGCTGGAAGGCATCGCTGAGGAGGTCCGGCTGGATGACATGC
>CAZSDE010000098.1:0-9399 GCA_964605435.1 uncultured Akkermansia sp. | reverse complement strand
ATCCGGCATACGGAGAGCACCCGCTCGTCCTTCCAGATGTCGTCCGGACTGATCGACCGCCGCACGTACGGAAAGACAATCCCCGCATGACGGTAGCATTCCTGCACCAGCTCCGAACAGATGTACTTCCGGTCCCGCGTACGCCGTCCCATCCCAAAGAGAATCCTCACCAGAATCCGCAGAATCTCCCAGTTGTCGTACGGCTTGGTCAGCTCATCCATCCCGAAACTGATGACGCGCTTCACCTTCTCGTCCGCCACCGCCGGATGCAGCCGCCCAATCACAATCCGCCCCCGGTACGGACGCCGCCGGCCATGGTAGTCCTTCAGATACTTCGAAAGCGGCACAATCCGCACCCCGATCATGACCTCGCTCTCCAGCACGAAGATCCGGTTGAGCGTCGGATCCTTGTAGATGATCCCGCAGTGACTCCACACTGATTTGGTGACTTTCTGAATGAGCCCGGAAAAGAAGTACCGCCCGGCACAGAAGACAAGGTCGCCCGATTCCAGATTGTGCCGCACCGCTGCGTAATCAAGCACCGGAAGTTCATCGATCTGCTGCTGTGTGAAGGTATCGGCCATCGCTTTGCCCGGGTTCAGATCCAGTAGATCAGTGCCACGTAGAGCACCTTGCTGAGCAGATGCAGTCCCTGGTCCTGATGGAAATTCGTCCACTTCTCGCACTTCGCGAAATCAATGAGCCAGTGCAGCACGAATTCCGCAAATCCGAAGGCCGCACTCCCCGTGATGATCCACACGGCCCCCGCATGGACCAGCGAATGCGCGGTCAGACAGTACACCCACAGCGACGCCGGCGAATCACCGATGTAATCAATGCTCTTGATGTGCCGGTTCTTCCGGATCGCCAGAAATTTCCCCTGCAGGGGATAGTCGGCCAGCGCATGACCGATCGTGAACGCAAAGAGCAATGCCCACGGACCTTGGTCCACGGTGCCGGAAAGAAGGTAGGCCAGCATTTCCATGCGTCAGAATTCGGGGGAACCTCAGTTTTGACCCCTCCCACCCTCCCGTAAAGCGCAGATGCCGCCACCCGGACCAGCCCCGGCACTGCCTCCTTTCAGCAGATTCACGGATGATTTCCACCATCGACGGATGCCCCGCCGCCCGGAGACTGCACATTGCCTTCTTTCAGCAATTCCGCCCCCCCCCTCACGCTGCGCCCCATGAAATCCCTCGCCCTCGCTGCCCTCACCGCCTGCGCCATGACCCTCGCTTCGCACGCCGACGACCTCAAACTCGGCATCATCGGACTCGATACCTCCCACGCCACGGCTTTCACGGAAATCCTCAACGACCCCAATCACAAGGACCACATCCCCGGAGCCAAAGTGGTCGCCGCCTTCCCCGGCGGCAGCCCGGACATCGAATCCAGCATCAGCCGCGTCCCGGAATACACGGCGGTCCTCCGCGACCGCTTCAAAGTCACCATCTGTCCATCCATCGAAGAAGTCTGCGCCCTCGCCGACGCCATCCTCATCGAGAGCGTCGACGGTCGACCCCACCTCGCGCAGGCCCGCATCGTCATCAATGCCCGCAAACCCCTCTACATCGATAAACCTCTCGCCGGTTCCCTCCGCGATGCCCTCACCATCGCTTCCCTCGCCAGATCAGCGGGCGTCCCCTTCTTCAGTTCGTCATCCCTCCGCTTCGCCAAATCCACCCAGGCTGTCCGCAACGGCAGCATCGGCAAAGTCCTCTCGGCGGAAACCACCAGCCCTTCCCCCATCGAAAAAACCCACCCCGACCTCTTCTGGTACGGAATCCACGGCTGCGAATCCCTCTTCACCGTCATGGGCACCGGCTGCGAATCCGTCACCCGCTCCACCACCCCGGACGGCCGCATCGAAGTCCGCGGCACATGGAAAAACGGCCGCACCGGAACCTTCCGCGAAGACAAATCCTACTCCGGTACCGCCCACGGCGAAAAAGGCGACGCCCCCATCGGAGCCTTCGATGGCTACACCCCTCTCGTCGCAGAAATCGTCCGCTTCTTCCAGTCAGGCAAACCTCCCGTCTCCCCAGAAGAAACCCTCGAACTCCTCGCCTTCATGGAAGCCGCCGACGAAAGCAAACGCCGCAACGGCCAGCCAGTCTCCCTCGCCGAAATCATGAAGGCCGCCCAGCCTTCCCCCTGACCTCCATCTCCGCAGCACTGCATCCACATTCGCCAAAACCCGCATCCACCCCCCCAGAATCCGCAGAAATCCAAATCCACACATTCATCTTGCCTTTTGTGTAAATGCGTATAGAGTCATATACTCAATGACGCGACGCACACCTCACACGATGATGACCTGGCTGGCGCTGGGGATGATGGCTTCTGCGGTATGCGGGCAAGGAGGGCTTGTGGAGGGAATCACGCTGGAAGCGGCGGTGCAGAAGGCGGTGGAGTCGCATCCGGAGGCGCAGATTGCGGAACTGCGGATGGCGGCGGCCAGGGCGGCCATGGATCAGGCGCAGGCTGCCTTTGGACCGAAGCTGCGCCTTCAGACCGGCTATCTGGGAACGAATCAACCGGTCAGTGTCTTCGGGATGGCACTCAACCAGCGGGCGTTTGGGCCGGGTTTGAATTTCAATGATGTGCCGACGGCGGACAACTGGAACGCGGGGGCATCGGTCTCGGTTCCGCTGTACGCGGGCGGGTCGCTGCGGGCTGGTCGTGATGCGGCGGCGGCGGAGGCGGAAGCGCGGGGCCACGAGGCTACCGGGGTCCAGCGGACCCTGGAAGCGGAGGTCACCCGGGCATGGCTGGCGGTGCACAAGGCGCGGACCTTCACGGAAGCCGCCAGGGCGGAAGTGGAGTCGTTCGGTTCGCACCTTGAACTGAGCCGGAAGCGTCTTGCGGCGGGCACTGCGCTGAAGACGGATGTGCTCGACATGGAGGTCCGGCTCGCCCAGGCCCGCGAGGATCTGGCCCGTGCGGGAAACGCCCATGCCTTCAGCCGCCGGGCCCTTGCTTCGCTCCTCGGCGTGGAGAATGGGGAGTTCGAGGCGGCCAGAACCATTCCAGCGCTGGCCATCCCGGCGGAAGCCACTGTTCCGCGCCGACCGGAGATTCTCGCCGCCGAGAGCATGGTGCGCGCCGCAGCGTCCCGCGTGAAAGTGGCTGCAGCCGGCCGCAAGCCATCCGTGCGTGCCTTCGGAGCTGCCGAACACAACCGGGGCAGCCGCTTCGATGGCGAAGGATCGAACTTTACAGTCGGTGTCATGGCTGAATGGGACGCATGGGATGGGGGGCAGGCGAAAGCCCGCATCGCAGAAGCGGAAGCCGCCGCCCGCATCGCGGAAGCCGAACTGCGGCGGCAGAGACTCGCCATCGGTCTGGAACTGCAGCAGGCCCGCCTTGCCCTGCGCGAAGCCGACGAACGCCTGTCGGTCTCTTCTCAATCCGTAGGCCTCGCCGCCGAAAGCGTCAGACTCGTGCGCGAACGCTTCGCGGGCGGTCTCGCCCTCGCAACTCAGCTGATCGACGCCGAGACGGCCCACACCGCATCCCGCATCCGCCGATCCGAGGCGGAAACCGACCGCAGCGCAGCCATTGCGGCGCTCCGCCGCGCCCTCGGACTTCCCCTGCTTCCCTCTTCCTCGAAATGAAATCATTCTCCCGTCTTCTCATGGCTGCCGCCACGCTCGCTGCCTCCTGCAGCAAAGCTCCGCATCCCACCACGCCAGCGGCGACCCCACTTCCCACCGTCTCCGTCACCACGGAGAAAATCACGCTCACCGAAGTTCCCCTCACCGAGGAAATCGTCGGCACCGTCCGCGCCATCGACCGAACCACCGTCGAAGCAAAAGTCAGCGGCCGCATCGCCACCTACTCCGCTCCGGAGGGAACCGAAGTGAAGGCTGGCGACCTGCTCGCGGTCATCGAAGCCCGCGAAATCAACGCACGGGCCGAACAGGCGAAGGCTGCCCTCGAACAGGCTGAACGCGACTTCTCGCGCCAGCAGCAGCTCCTGAAGGGTGGTGCCACCACCAGACAGGAATTCGAAGCCGCCGAATCCCGCGTCAAACTCGCCACCGCCAGCCTCAGCGAAGCCGAAACCATGCTCGGCTACACCCGCATCACCGCCCCCGCCAACGGTGTCGTCACCCGCAAGTTCGCCAGCGCCGGCGACCTCGCCATGCCCGGCAAACCCCTCCTCGAAATCGAAACGCGCAGCACTCTCCGCCTCGAAGCCGATGTCCCGGAAGCCCTCATCGGAAAGATCAGCCAGGGGAACACCATGCGCGTCCTCATTCCCGCCACTTCCCAGTCCATGGAAGGCATCGTGCGCGAAATCGCACCATCAGCCGAAGCCGTCTCCCGAACCTTCACCATCAAACTCGACCTCCCGCCGACCGATGGACTGCGCTCGGGCCAGTTCGGCCGCGTCGCGGTTCCTACGGGCTCCGCTCAGCGCCTCCTCATCCCCACCGGCGCCATCCGGAAACACGGCCAGATGGAAACCGTCTTCGTGGCGAACTCCGGCACCGCCTCGCTCCGGCTCGTCAGATCCGGACGCACCAGCGGCAACCGAACGGAAATCCTCGCAGGCCTCGACGACGGCGAGAGCATCATCGTCACCGCACAGACCAGCCTCAGCGACGGTCAACCGATCTCCTCCCAGCCATGACTCCCCCGGATTCCCACCCGGCCCATGCCGGCCTCGCCGGACGGATTGCCGCCGCATTCATCGATTCCAAACTGACTCCTCTGCTGGTGATCGCGTCGGTCCTGCTCGGGGCCGCTGCCATCTTCCTGCTCCCGCGCGAAGAGGAACCCCAGATCAAGGTTCCCATGATCGATGTCATGGTCGCCATGCCGGGTTCCTCCGCCACGGAGACCGAAGAACGCGCCACCCGCCCCATGGAGAAACTCCTCTGGGAGATCCCGGGTGTCGAATACCTCTACAGCACCTCCCGCGACAGCGAGTCGCTCGTCATTGTCCGCTTCAAGGTCGGCGAAGACCCGGACCGCAGCCTCGTCAAGGTCTCGGAAAAACTCCGCGCCAATTTCGACCGCATTCCGATGGGCGTCACCCCTCCCATCATCAAGCCCCGCAGCATCGACGATGTCCCCATCCTCGCCCTCACCTTCCACAGCAGCCGCTACGATCACCTGACCCTGCGCCGCCTCGCCGCCCAGATCGACGAATCCATCCGCCAGGTTCCGCTCGTCGCGGAAACCACCATCGCAGGAGGATCGCGCCGCACCGTCCGCGTCCAACTCGATCCCGCGCAGCTGTCTGCCCGCGGACTGACTCCCGCCGGACTCATCCCCATGCTCCAGCAGGCGAACCGGCAGTTCCGCGCCGGCGGTCTCACCAGCACGAACCGCGAAATCCTCGTCGAAACGGGAGCCTTCCTCCGCACGGCGGAAGATGTCGGCAATGTGGTCGTCGGTTCGTCGGCCGGCCGTCCCATCTACCTCCGCGAGGTCAGCACCATCAGCGATGACGGCGAAGACCCCACCCAGTATGTCTTCCATGGCACCCGCGACCGGGAAGAACCCGCTGTCACCCTGAGTGTCGCCAAACGCCCGGGAGCCAATGCCATCACCGTGGCCAGCGAAGTGCTCCGGAAAGTCGACAGCCTGCGTGGTTCCCTCATCCCGTCCGACGTCTCCGTCACCATCACCCGGCACTATGGCGAAACCGCCGCCGAGAAATCGAACGAACTCCTGCTGCACATGGGCATCGCCGTCGTCTCGGTCGCCCTCCTCATCTGGCTCACGCTCGGCTGGCGCGAATCCGGCATCGTGGCCGTCGCCATTCCCGCCACGCTCGCCCTCACTCTGCTGGTCTTCTACCTCTGGGGATTCACCCTGAATCGGATCACGCTCTTCGCCCTCATTTTCAGCATCGGCATCCTCGTGGACGATGCCATCGTGGTGGTCGAGAACATCGTCCGCCACTTCCACCTCCCACAGAACAAGGGCCGCAGCTGGTCGAACATCGCCGTGGAGGCCGTCGCAGAAGTCGGGAATCCCACCATCCTCGCCACCTTCGCCGTGATCGCCGCCGTGCTTCCCATGGCCTTCGTGGGCGGCCTCATGGGACCGTACATGCGGCCCATTCCAGTGGGTGCCAGCGCAGCCATGTTCTGGTCGCTGCTCATCGCCTTCATCGTGACCCCATGGGCCTCCATCCGCATCCTCCGCTGGGGCCGCAAGTACGCCATGGTCACCGACCCAGCCAGCAAGGCTACTTCACATCATGGCGACGAACACGAGGACGATTTCTTCACCCGGCTCTACCGCCGGGTCATGGACCCCCTCCTGCATCACAAGGGCTGGCGCTGGACATTCCTCATCGGGATCACCGCCCTGCTGCTCGGCTCCATGGCCACCGTGGCCGCAGGCTGGGTGAAGGTCAAAATGCTCCCGTTCGACAACAAAAGCGAATTCCAGGTCATCCTCAATATGCCGGAGGGCTCGCCGCTCGAGAAAACCGCAGCGGTCGCCCGCGAAATGGCCGCCGCCCTCCGCACGGAACCGGAAGTCACCCACTACCAGATCTACACCGGCACCTCGTCGCCCTACAACTTCAATGGGCTCGTCCGCCATTACTTCCTCCGCCGCGGACCCCATGTCGCCGACATCCAGGTGAACCTCGTCCCGAAACACGAACGCTCCGCCCAGAGCCACGAGATCGCCAAACGCATCCGCCCGCGCCTCGCCGAAATCGCAGCCCGCCACGGGGCCCGCGTCGCCGTCGCCGAAGTCCCCCCCGGCCCCCCCGTTCTCCAGACTCTCGTCGCCGAAATCTACGGCCCGGACGAACCAGCCCGCCAGCGCCTTGCCGCCAGAGTCGTCGAAATCTTTCAGCAGACCCCCGGAGTCGTCGACACGGACTGGTACCATGAGGCGGATCAGCAGAAGGCCCGCTTCATCATCGACAAGGAAAAAGCCGCCCTCCATGGCATCAGCGCCGCCGCCATTTCCCAGACGCTCCGCATCGCCGTCGACGGTGAAACCATCGACCTCCTTCACCAGCCGGAAGAACGCGAGGACGTCGGCATCCGCCTTGAACTGCCGCGCTCGGCCAAATCCTCTCCTGACGGACTGCTCGCCCTCCGCCTCCGCTCGGGTGACGGCAATGCCCTCCCGGAAAAGGATTCGTCCGGCCCTCCCCTTGTACCGCTCCGCGAACTGGTCACCATGGAAACAGTCACCGTCGAGAAGAGCCGCTACCACAAGAACCTCATGCCAGTCACCTACGTGATCGGCGATGTCGCCGGCATCATCGAAAGCCCGGTCTATGCCATCTTCCAGATGAATGAAGCCCTCCGGAAACTCAATCCGGCCGACTTCGGCGGCAGCGGCACGGAACTCCGCATCCTCAATGCCTCGATCCCCTTCAGTGACAAGGAACCTGCCCTCAAATGGGACGGCGAATGGCACATCACCATCGAGGTCTTCCGTGACCTCGGCGCGGCCTTCGCAGCCTGCCTCATCCTCATCTACGTCCTCATGGTCGGATGGTTCCGCAGCTTCCTGACTCCCCTCATCGTGATGGCGGCCATCCCCTTCTCACTTGTCGGCATCCTTCCTGCCCACGGCTTCATGGGTGCTTTCTTCACTGCCACCAGCATGATCGGATTCATGGCCGGCGGCGGCATCGTCGTCCGCAATTCCATCATCCTCGTCGACTTCATCGAACAGCGCATGCGGGAAGGACTCCCCATCGACAAGGCTGTCATCGAAGCAGGAGCCGTCCGCTTCCGCCCCATGCTCCTCACCGCCATGGCAGTCGTCGCCGGTGCCGCCGTCATCCTCGCCGATCCCATCTTCCAGGGCCTCGCCATCGCTCTCATGGCCGGTGAAATCGCCAGCCTGCTCATCAGCCGCATGGCTGTTCCCGTCCTCTACTTCATGGCCCACCGCCACACCCCCACCCTCCCGCCCTCATAATCTCAGCAACCCCATCTTCCCATGCCAAGATTTCTCCTCCCCATCGCCATCGGTGCCGCTCTGGGCTCTCTCATGGGCTATTTCGGCCAATGCTCCTCAGGCACCTGCCCACTCACCTCCACCTGGTGGCGCGGTGCCCTCTACGGCGCCTTCCTCGGTCTCCTCATGAGCCTCGGTTCCTCACCCCGTCCTTCCTGACCGTCGGCCAACCCTGCTCCGTCTTCCCATTTCCCTGGGCGAGGACCTTCGGCTGCGGCACAACGCCGCGTGTCACCTTGCGCTCGATCAGCCGGGAGAGGCCGTTGTATTTGCATTCAGTCGTCGCCGCCGGAAGTCCGTCAGGGATGGACGAGATGATCTCAGAAGGCGTAGCCAAAGGTGGCGTGGAAGGCACCGGAGGGTTCGCCGTCGCGGCGGTCGGGATTGAGGCCGTAGTCGAGCCGGAGGGGTCCGACTGGGAGAGCGTAGCGCAGACCGAGGCCGATGGCGTAGCGCAGGTCGTCCGGGAAGTCCGGGAAGGGGCTGGTGGATTGGCTGAGGCTGCCGGCATCGGCGAAGAGGGCGGCTTCGAGATTCGGGAGGAATTCCCATGAGATTTCGGCATTGGCGGCCTGCATGAGCGAGCCACCGAGTGGGGTTCCGCCCTTTGACTGTGGTCCGAGCGCACGTTCGCCGAAGCTGCGCACGGTACTGGCTCCGCCATTGAACATGCGCTGGTCGAGGGGGAGCCTGCGGATGCCGTCCGGGACCGAGACGGCACCGGCCTGCCAGTTGGCGGCCACGCGCAGTTTTTCATTGATGGGCTGGTACCATGAGAAGCGGACGCGGCCTCGCACGAAAGGGACGGCGGCATTGCCGGCTTCCAGTTCGGCGCTGGTGAACCAGCCCTTGTGCGGCACCAGCGGGCTGTCGCGGAAGTCGAGACTGACGAGGCCACCTCCGCTGGCCGTCTGGTACTGGGAAGGCCCGAGTTCAGCTTCCGTGAGGTCACCGCCGCCCGAACTGTCCGCTGAGACGCTTCCGAAGAAGCTGACAGCGAGACGGCGGCCGTACTGCCGGGAGACGGCGGCACGCAGGCGGATGGAATCGTGCGTATAGTTCCATGCGGTGGCGTGCAGGGCAGCGAGTTCCATGTCGAGCGACCATGGGGAGGCGAGGAGGGCGGGATGGATCCAGCGCAGGCTTCCTTCCGGGCCACCGGCTTCCCAGCCGGCCCGCAGCCGCATGGTATCGCCGGTATCCAGAACATTCACGTGCCGCCACTCCAGTCCAAGGATGGGGCCGCGCAGGGTTTCGTAGCCACCGTAGAGGGCCAGCGTCCGGCGGGGGGCTTCCGTTCCGGAGATTCGCAGAGCGAGGCCGAGGGCGTCGCCTGGGATTCGCTGAGGTTCGACAGCCACGGTCGCGAGCAGGCCCGGAGCCGTGACTCTGCGCTGCATGAGTTCGAGATCGATGAGGGGCCAGGCCGGGCGTTCCGCCGGG
>CAZSDE010000097.1:2980-9534 GCA_964605435.1 uncultured Akkermansia sp. | reverse complement strand
GGATGCGTTGCGTGCTGGAGGTCAGGATGGGGGGTGGAGGCGATGGGCTCAAGTGGGCAGCCTCGAAATTGGCTAGCCGGATGTGAATGGCGTGGTGAATATCGTGGGGATGGCCGGAGAATGAGCGGGGAATGAGCGGGGGATGGACCAGGGAAGGCTGGCGGGGTGGTGTGGGTGGTTGAAATCGGTTGCAAAAGGGGAGGTGAAGCGGAAGACGGGAGGGAGACGAATGATGCCCTCCATGAAATCCCGATTTGCCCTTTTTTGTTCAGGAATTGCCTTGGTCTGCACGTTGAGCTGCGAGCAGCAGAGCTATGAGGAGACGAAGAAGTTCAATCAGAAGAGCAGTCTGCATCATGGGGATGCGGCAGGTCATGGCGAGGTGAAGTCGGCGGGTCATGGCGAGGCTGCGAAGCCTGCGGCGGGGCACTGAGAGTGTCTGCTGAGTGGGTGCGGTGGCTGATTCCCGGGGATTTGGCTGGCCATGGTGGCTTGGCTGTGGGAGGATGGGCCGATGCGCCGTCGTGCCGACGTGAACTAACCGGAAAAACACATGAAACTCCAGCACATTGCTTTAGCCTGTCTCTGCACCCTGCTGGCGGCGGGGGTTTATCTGACGATCAAGTCGGACATGGATGCCCAGTTGGAGGAGCAGAAGGCATTGAACCGGCAGTTGGTCGAGCAGATGCGGAATCTTGACCGGAAGATGGAAGAGAAGACCGAGGTGGCAGCGGAGGCTGTTCCTGCCGCGAAGCCTGAGGTTCCGAAGGCGGTGGCGTCGGTGGATCCAGCGGAGGCGGTGAGGCCTGGGGATGGGGTTCCGGCGGATTCTGTGGTGCCGGCGGCGTCGGCCGCGGTGACGGTTCCGGTGGAACCTGGCCGTGAGGAGATTGATCCGGCGTCTGAGCCTGGGGTGACGGTGCGTGGGGGAGCGGCGGTGAATTCGGTGAATGCGGGGGTGGCTCCTGAGGCTCCTGGGGTGGGATTGGAAGGAGAGCGCGAGCGGGACATTCTGAATACGTCGCTGCCGGAGACTGACCGTGCGGCGCTTGAGACGGCGGACGTGCCTGATGCTGGGTTTGCGGCGGGCAAGCGGCTGACGAAGACCCAGCAGATTGTGCTGGCCCAGCCGGCCATTGCGAGGATTTCGCAGAACAAGGAAGATGCTGGGTTCGTGGTGATTGACCGGGGGAAGCGTGCGAATCTGGTGAAGGGCGATGCCTTTGCGGTGCGCCGGGGGACGGCGATCATTGGCCGCGTGGTGATTGGCGACACAGTTGAAGACGAAATGGCCGTGGCGGACATCAAGAATGTGGTGACCGGCATGACGTTTGAGATCGGCGACGAGATCATCAAGTTCGATCAGCAGTGAGCGGGAAAGGAGCGACGGGGGAGGCGCCATGAAGTCGGACGATCCGGTGAGGCGTGAGCGGGAAGAGGCGTGGCTTGGTGATTCCGTGCTGGGTTTGTATGCGCGGAAGTGGATTCTGGAATCGACTGGAGCGATGGATGCCGGGGTGTTTGCGGCGATGACCTCGAATCAGTTTCTGAGCACGATCGGGAATCCGACGGCGGTCGAGGCGCGCATTGGTCGCGAGTATGCTGCGGCCGGGCTGGAAGCTGCCTTTGCGCTGATTGAGCGTGAGATTCTGCCGCGGTTTGCGAGTCAGCAGCGGCGGAGGCAGCCCATGCCTGGGCGGCGGGTTGGGAAGAAATGACGGCGGGCGGTTGGAAAGCGTAGACAGAAGCGGCGTGGTTCCGCTAGGTTTCATGGAAACCTGTGGTCCCCCATCCCCCCGGGGCAGCTGCGCATTCTGCATTCCAACCCTAACTGATCTATCTTGCGTATGAAATCCTGCGGACTGAATTTGAGACTTCCGGTGGCCTTGGTATCGGCGTTGGCGATGGCCGAGGCGGGAGCGCAGACGGGCTGGCTGCCGTTTCCGGCGGATGGGAGCTGGCAGAATCCAGCCAACTGGGATTTCGGGGACGTGCCGGACACGAATGTGGAGCAGGTGATTTTCGGGGCCAGTGCGATCAGCACGGTGGGTTTGTCGGCTCCGGTGACGGTGAAGAAGGTGACCTTTGGGTCTGATTCCGGGGATTACACGCTGTCGGGCAGTCCGCTGACGGTTGATCTTGCGGATCCAGGGACGGCGGTATTGGAAGCCGTGGCGCTCCAGGCCGGGTTTGGCACCGTGACGCTGAGCAATCTGCTCAATCTGAACGATGCTGGTGGCGGCAACAACAGTCAGCCGGTCATCAATGTGGGTGATGGGCGGCGCATCGTGCTGGCGGGCGGGGCATCCAGTGCGACTGGGAACCGTAACCTTCAGGTCATTGGGAATGGTTCTGCGGATTTTCTGACATCGCTGACGACCGGGACGGGGCAGCTGCAGCATTCCGGGAATGCGACGATCAATCTGTTTGTGAATCCGTCGGCGACCCAGCAGATGCGTTCATTTTCCAATGGTGGTGGCGGGATCCGGATTCATGCGAACAACACGAGGCCGATCGGGCTTGGGGTCACGGGTTCGGTGACGCATGTGGGGCGGGTTTTTCTGGCGGCGAGTGGGGTGACGACGTCCGGGGCGCTGACGACGACTGGGGCGACGGTGGCGGGTACGCATCGGATGGATGTGACCTTTGGTGCTGACATTCCCGGGGCGGGTGTGGCGGCGCACAGTGGGACGATGGCGTTCGGGGCCCTGACGGGCAGTGCGGCTGGCAGTGGGTCCGACGCCTTCATCCGGTTGTTTGCGGGCGAGCAGGATGTGCTGACGATGAGTGGGGTGGTGAGTGGCTATCCGACAGGCTATGCGAATCCGGTGCTGCGGAAGGAAGGCCTTGGGACCGTGGAGATGACGGCGGCGAACACGCATACGGTGCCCATGGAAGTGGCTGAGGGCACGCTGACGGTGACGACGCAGCAGTTGGGTGGCGGGGCGGTCACGGTGGCGGACGGGGCGGTTTTCGGGGTGCGGGTGGCATCGGCGGGGACGACCTTGCTGGTGAGTGATCTGACGGCGGGGTCGGCCGCGGGGGCGACCCTGCAGCTGGAGACGGGGCTGACGGGGAATCCGCTGGCACCGGTGGTTTCCGCGGGGAATTTCAATGTGCAGGCACCGACGGTTGTGAAGGTGAGTGGCAAGCTTGGGGTGACGGCGGCTCCGGTGCCCCTGATTGGCTACAGCAGTCTGGGTGGGCTGGGTGCGGGAGCGCTGAGTCTGGCGTTGCCGTTCCGGGTGCAGGGGTCGTTGGTCTGAACATCACATCGGCTGGCGGCATTGTCTGGCGTGGGAATGTGAATGGCACGTGGGATGCGGACGCGTCCGGGACGGGTCAGCAGGGGACGGCCAACTGGACGGCGGCCAGTGGGCCGGGCACCTATGTGGAGGGCACTGTGGGGACGGACAGCGTGACGTTCGATGACAGTGCGAGTGGCACGACGACCGTGCAGCTGGCGGGTCCGTTGTCGCCGGTCAGTGTGACCGTCGATAATTCCGTGAAGGATTACCGCTGGACTGGGCCGGGGCAGCTGGCCGGGGCGTCGGGCCTTGTGAAGAGTGGAACGGGCACGCTGACCCTTGCGCACAGTGGTCAGTCCACGAATGCCGGGGCGAGTTTTGTGAATGGCGGGCGTCTGGTGATTGGCGACGGGGCGACGGCTGGGGCTGGGTCGCTGGCGGGTCCGGTGACGGTGGCGGCTGGCGCGGTGCTTGAGGCGAATCGTCCGGATGGTGTGGTGCTGCGTTCGCTGGCGGGAGATGGAGCGCTGCGATTGTCGTCGCCGGCGACGGTTTCGGCGGGAGGCATTTTCGGTGGAGTCATTTCCGGGGCTGGGGCTCTGACGTCGGCGGGCGGGAATCTTCAGCTGACGGGATCCGAGGCCAATGCCAACAGTGGGCCGACCACGGTATCGGGTGGTCAGCTGCAGTTGGCCAAGCTGGCGGGGGTCAATGCGATTGGCGGGGGTCGGGCGATCACGGGGGGAGCGACGCTGGCGCTGCAGTCGCCCGAGCAGATTCCGGATACGGCGCAGGTGATTTTCACGGGGACGTCGGCTGATTCCATGCCGGTGCAGACGGCGAGTGAGACGATTGGCGGGGTACTGGTGCAGCCGCCGGTGGCGACCGGGCAGTTCATCATGAGGCAGAACATGGTGGTGAACGGGCTGGCGGATGTGCGGAGCGGGATATTTGCGGTCGCGAGCGGGCATTCGGCGACGGTGGGGGAGATTGCGCTGAGTGCTGGGGCGATTGTGCGCATTGCGGGAAGTTCGGGTCCGTCGGTGCTGTATGTGGGGCCGGGGGGGATCCGTGCGGCTGGCGGGGACATTCAGGTGAAATTCAATACGGGGGCGCAGGATGCGACGCTTGATCTGTCCGGCGATTTCACGGCGACGGGGGATGTGACCATTTCCAATGCGGGCTATGGTGGTGCGAATCTGAATGTGGTGCTGCTGAATGGGGCGCGTACCTTCCGGATGGCGGAAGGGACGACGACGACCGTGGCGGCCGATGTGAGTGGCAGCGGCAGTCTGCTCAAGGCTGGACAGGGCACGCTGAGCCTGCAGGGGTCGTGTGCGGCTGATCCGGCTGGCGCAACCGAAGTGGCGGAAGGACTGCTGGCGGTGCGCGGTCAGCTGGGTGGTGGCGCGGTGCTGGTGAAGTCGGGTGGTGTGCTCGGAGGCGATGGCAATATTGTTTCCGATGTGACCGTGCCGAGCGGGGGTCGGGTGGCACCGGGTACTGGTCTGGTGGGGTCGGCGGATCCGGCGGTTCTGAATTTCGGGGGTGGGCTGACGCTGGCGGCGGGGTCGCGTTATGTGGCAGAGATCACTGGGCCGGGAGCCAATGACCGGCTGGCGGTTTCCGGGCCGCTGGTGACCTCGGGAACTGTGGCGGTGGTGCTTTCCGGTTATGTTCCGGTGGCTGGGGATGTGTTTGATCTGGTGGATGCGACGCTGCGGAGCGGGGTGGCGTCTTTTGATTTCTCGGGTGCTGCGCTGGGTGCTGGGCTGGCATGGGACACGTCGTTGTTCGCCACGGAAGGCGTGGTCCGGGTGGTTGAGGGTGGGGGCATTGTGTATGCTGGCTGGGCGGCGGGCTAGGGGTTGAGCGGGGCGGATGCTGCGGCGGGGGCGGATCCGGATCGGGACGGGGTACCCAACGTCATGGAATTCGCGGTGGGTTCGCATCCGGTGCGTGGTGGTTCGGTGCCGCAGAGTTTTGCGCGGGTGCATGAATTGGCGGGTGGCCGGGCCTTGACCTTTACCATTCCGGTGCGGGCCGGGGCGGCTTTTGCGGCCAGTGGGGCGCGGCAGACAGCGGTGCGCGATGGGGTGACCTATGTGGTGGAGGCGACGGACGACCTTGCGGTCTGGAACGCGGTGGTGGTGACGAAACTCGGTGCGGCGGACAGTGCGGCCGTGCAGAGTCAGTTGTCTCTGCCTGGTCTGGAGACTGGCTGGGAATGGGCGACCTTCCGGACCGATGGCGTGGCGGGCACAGATCCGGCGGATTTTGTCCGGCTGCGGGTGCAGTGAGGGAGGTGTGCCGGTGATTTCCGGGTTACTGCCAGCGGTTCACGAGGGCAGCGAAGGCGGCCGTCTGGAAGATCCTGGGGTAGAGACGTTCGTGGTACCAGAGCCGGGCGAAGTAGAGGCCGATGGGGCTGGCGGGGGCCTTGTGGCCATGAGCCGTGAGCCGGAGGAGGGCATCGGTTCCGCGGCGGAGGGTTTCTTCGTGTTCGGGATGCCGTGGCAGGGCAGAGGCGAGTGCGAGGAGAGCGACTGCGGTTTCCTCGATGGAGGATGGGCCATCGGGTTGGCCTGCGCCTGACCATGAACCATCGCGGCGCTGGACTGACACGAGGTAAGCGGCAGCGCGCTGCTGCAGCGCTTCGGTTTCCGGGATGCTGCGGAGGTGATGGAGCACGGTGGCGGTGCCGTAGACGGGGTTGGCTTCGGCGGGTGCGTGTTCATTGCCGAACCAGAGGGGGATCCACGAACCGTCTGGCTGCTGCGATTGGGAAAGGAAGCGGAGCATGCCTTGGCTGGCCTTCTTCATGCCGGGGACCGCGAGGTGTCGCCATGTGTGGAGGGCGGCGAGGGCATGGGCCGTGATTTCCGGGGTGCTGCGGTCGAACGGGAGTGTGCCCCAGCCGCGGCAGAACGTGGGGATGCCTCCGTCGCGGTTCTGGATGCCGATGAGCCATGCGAGTCCGCGGGCCGCGGCCTCATCGTGCTGGCCCATGCCCGGGGCGGCCAGCGCGATGATGGCACCTGAGGTATCGTCTGCGTCCGGAACCCCGCCCGGGAGGTCCGTCCATGCCCAGCCACCGGGAGCCGAGAGGGTGTAGGCATGGATTTCATCCGTCTGCTGCGCACGCAGCCAGTCGGCCACCTGAGGCCGCGTATCGAATGGCGTTCCCGGGATGGCGGCGAGGGCATTGACCGACAGGGTGGTGACCCATGTGGCGAGATTGGTATCGATGGGCCACGATCCATCGGGTCGGGCCGAAACCGTCAGGAAGCGGAGGGCATTGCGGAC
>CAZSDE010000097.1:0-2970 GCA_964605435.1 uncultured Akkermansia sp. | reverse complement strand
CACGAAAGCGGTCAGCGGGGTGGCTTCGAGGTAGCCACCGCTGGATGGCTGGATTTCGGTGAGGAGCTGAAGGGTCCGCTGCCGCTGCGAGCGTCGCAGTGGATTGAGCGGGTGCCGATTCTGCTGGTGGTGGAGCCGGACGATGCCGATGGCGATGAGGGCGGGGAGGGCGTAGCTGACCACGGGGAGCTGGAGCGTGGCGAACCACTGGCGGGGGAGGGATGCGAGTTCGAAGGGGAGCTGGGGAACGTGCTGCCAGCAATCCGGGGCCGGTCCGAGGACGCCGCCGATGGCGCAGGCCATCAGGATGGGTACCGAGAAGGTGCGGTCGCGTCCGTAGCGGTTCTCGAGGGCGGCTGCGAGATCAGCGGGCGAGAGACTGCCGGTCCTTTGTTCCACCCATGAGCGGGCCCGGGCGAGGGCGGGTGCATGGGAAGCGTCGCCGCAGAGCTGGAGGGCTGAGAGCACCAGCAGGGTCGTCGAGAGATTCGGAAGGCTGAGGGTGGTGTCGCCCCAGCCACCGTCGGCCGTCTGGGTCTGGCAGAGCCATGCGATGCCTGGTTTGATGAGGACTTGTTCGAAGGGGCCGCCTGCCAGCTGGAGGGCGATGATGGCCGTGGCTGTCGAGAGGGCGCTGCCGGAGAGTTCCCCTTCCCACCAGCCACCGGCGGCGCGTTCAGAGAGCAGGGCGCGGGCACTGGCATCGCGGGCCTCGATGAGGGGAGCAAGGAACTCAGCGGTCATGGTGGAGGGGAGAGAATGTGCGACAGGCCGTTCCCGGCGAAAGAGAACGGCCTGTCGGATCAGGGTGTGTGGCGGAGGGGCTCAGGCGTGGAGCCGGGTCCATGCGGCGTTGGCCTTGGAGGAAGCGACGACTGCTTCGATGAAGGCCATGCCGCGGATGCCGTCCTCGATTTTCGGGTAATCGAGGGTGATTTCATCCGGGGTGGTGCCGGCTTCGAAGGCGCGGATGTGATTGGCGAAGTTGCGGTAGATATTGGCGAAGGCTTCGAGGTAGCCTTCCGGGTGAGCGGGAGGCGTGCGGGTGGCGGCGGCGGCATTTTTGCCGAGGTAGCCATTGGCTGTGCGGTAGACCTGCATGGGCTGGTCGAGCCATTTCACGAGCATGGTATTCGGTTCATTCTGGTGCCACTCGATGCCACCGAGTTCGCCATAGACGCGGATATTGAGGTTGTTTTCCTCGCCGACGGAGATCTGGGACGAGTGGAGGACGCCTTTGGCTCCGTTTTCGAAGCGGAGGAGGACATTGGCGTCATCGTCGAGGAGGCGGCCATCGACGAACGAAGTGATGTCGGCGGCGAGTTCCGAGATTTTGAGGCCGGTGATGTATTCCGCGAGGTTTTCGGCGTGGGTACCGATGTCGCCGACGCAGCCGCCTGCGCCGCTCTGGGATGGGTCCGTGCGCCAGCCCGCCTGTTTCTGGCCGCTGGCTTCGAGTCGGGTGGCGAGCCATCCCTGGGGATATTCGACGACGACCTTGCGGATCTTGCCGAGTTTGCCGGCGCGGATCATGTCGCGTGCTTCCTTCACGAGTGGGTAGCCCGTGTAGTTGTGGGTGAGGCCGTAGAGTCGGCCGCTGGACCTGATGATTTCCCCGAGGGCCTTGGCTTCCGCGAGGTCGAAGCAGGCAGGTTTGTCACTGAGGACATGGAAGCCGTTTTCGAGGGCGAGCTTCGCCGGGGGGAAGTGCATGTGGTTCGGGGTGACGATGGAGATGAAGTCCATGCGTTCCGAGGCCGGCAGGGCCTTTTCCTTTTCGATCATTTCCTTGAAGGTGCCGTAGCAGCGCGAGGCCGGCAGGAAGAAGTCGGCTCCGGAGGCCTTCGAGCGTTCCGGGTCCGAGGAAAAGGCACCGCAGACGAGTTCGATCTGCTGATCGATGGCGGCGGCGATGCGGTGAACGGCGCCGATGAAGGCACCGCGGCCTCCGCCGACCATGCCCATACGGATTTTTCGGCTCATGATAGGGTGTTGGATTGGGGGGTTGTGAAAGGTGACGTGCCCGGGATGCCGGGCCGTGTGGGGAACTAAGCGGTCGGGTGCGGTGGAGGCAAGGGAAACCCGTATCCTTGGGAGCCTGTTGAAAACCCGGGCCCGGCAGCGGATCCGGAGTCCATGCGGGAGGCGGCCCTTATTCCATGGGGCTTTGTTGCGCCTTGCCTCACGGAAGAATTCCCTGCCGGGCGTCCGGTCCGGGATTTTCAGGAGGCTTTCAGGGCTGGGATGGGAGGGAGGCCGTGCTGCTGGCGGGTGGCTTTGAGGGTATTGCCGATGAGCATGGCGATGGTCATGGGGCCGACGCCGCCGGGGACTGGGGTGATGGCCGAGCAGAGCGGGGCGACGGCGTCGAAATCGACATCGCCTGTGATGCGGTAGCCGTTTTTGGCGGTGGCATCGGGGACGCGGTTGATGCCGACGTCGATGACGACGGCACCGGGGCGGATGAATTCGGGGGTGACGAAGCGGGGGCGGCCGATGGCGGCGATGAGGATATCGGCTTCGCGGCAGACGGCGGGGAGGTCGCGGGTGCGGGAGTGGGCGATGGTGACGGTGGCGTCGCCGCCCGGGCCGCGGGCCATGAGCAGAAGGGCGAGGGGTTTGCCGACGATCATGGAGCGGCCGATCACGACGACGCGGGCACCGGCCGTGGGGATCTGGTATTCGAGGAGGAGGCGCTGGCAGCCTAATGGGGTGCAGGGAACGAAGGCATCGGGCGACTCCATGGTGAGTTTCGCGACATTTTCCGGGTGGAATCCGTCGACGTCCTTGTCCGGGCGGATGGTGCGGACGATTTCCGCTTCATTGATGTGTGGTGGTGGAGGTGACTGGACGAGGATGCCGTGGATGGCGGGGTCGGCATTGAGCGAGTGGATGACGGCGAGGAGATCGTCCTGGGAAGTGGCGGCAGGGAGGGCGATGTGTTGAGAATGCATGCCGAGGTCGCGGCAG
>CAZSDE010000096.1:0-9615 GCA_964605435.1 uncultured Akkermansia sp. | reverse complement strand
CGACGGCAAGGAACTCTGGGCTCAGGAAATCAAAACCTTCCGCGGCATGAACATCTACACCCCGGTCGTTCAGGGAAACCGCCTCTTCACCAGTGCCTACGGCGGCCTCTCGCAGGCATGGGACATCACAAGGGATGGCGAAAAGTTCTCGGCACAGCTCGCATGGGAACACAAAGCAGAAGGCTACATGTCCACCCCCGTCATCGTCGGCGGCAAAATCTTCCTGCACCTCCGCAATCAGAAAGTCACCTGCCTCGACCTCGCCACCGGTACCCAGCACTGGCAGTCGGATGACAAACTCGGCGAATACTGGAGCCTCGTCACCCAGGGCAACCGCATCCTCGCCCTCGACCACAAGGGCACCCTCTACCTCGTCCGCGCCACCCCGGAAAAACTCGACATCGCCGATCAACGGAAACTCTGCGACGCAGAAACATGGGCCCACCTCGCCGTCGATGGCAGTTCCCTCTACATCCGCGACCTCAAAGGCCTCGCCGCCTTCGACTGGAATCAGGGCGAATCAGTCAACGCCAATGCCCCGGCCACACCGGCCACGGCCAGCCGCTGATCCGCGCAGCGCCAGTCCCCGATGACCCTTTGCAGGCACGTCTTCCCTGGAAGATAGTCGTTGCCCATGCCCAGCGACCACCTCCCGGCCGACTACCACCAGCACACCCCCCTCTGCCGCCACGCCTCCGGCACCCCGGAGGAATTCGTGGCCCAGGCCATCGCCCTCGGCCTCCCGGAAATCGGCTTCTCGGACCACAACCCCATGCCCACGGAATTCGACGACTGGAGGATGCTCCGCGACGAACTCCCCGAATACTTCGCGTGGGTTCAGCGCGCCCGCATCGCCGCCGCCAACCACATCCCCGTCCGCCTCGGCCTCGAAGTCGACTGGCTCGACGGAGCCGAACCATGGATTGATGAACTCACGTCCATGGCCCCATGGGACTACCTCATCGGCAGTGTCCACTACCTCGGTTCATGGAACTTCGATAACCCGAAACTGGCGTCCGGATTCGATTCCATGGGCACCCCGGAAGCATGGGACCGCTACTGGCACCTCTTCGCCAAGGCCGCCCGCAGCCGCCGCTTCGACCTCATGGCCCACCCGGACCTCATCAAGAAATTCGGACACCGCCCGCCGGGCGACCTCCGCCGCTGGTACGAACCAGCCATCGCCGCCATCGCCGAATCCGGAGCCGCCATCGAACTGAATACCGCAGGCCTCTTCAAGGACGTCCGCGAAATGTACCCCGCTCCCCTCTTCCTCGAACTCGCCCACAAGGCAGGCATCCCCCTCGCCATCAGCTCGGATGCCCACGCTCCCCATGAATGCGGCCGCGCCTTCACCGAAGCCCTCACCCTCGCCAGAAACGCCGGCTACACGGAACTCGTCCGCTTTTCCCAGCGCCAGCGCACCACCGTCCCCATCGGCTAGCGGAAATCAGCAATTCCACAGCCGCCCGTTCCCCGGCGGCCATCCATGCAACGCTCAGAAGCGCAGACCCGTCCGCACGCCGGCCGCCAGCAGCCAGCCCCGCCCCGCAGAAACGTCATCGCCTGCCGCAGCCTGCGCAAACCCCGTGACCTGCAGATCCGGGGTCAATTGCCAGCGGTAGAACGATTCCCCGGCCACCTGCCAGTCGCGGCCCCGGTGCCCATCTTCGCCCGCGGAAATCCCCACTCCCCAGCGGTCACTCCCGCGCCCCCGGAAACTCACACCGGCCGCCCCGAACTTCGTCGCCGCCACCGTGCCACCGTCAGCCACCGCCACCCTCCCGAACCACCGCGTGTCCCCGTCAGTGACCCGGCTCCACGTCAGACTCACCCCGTGGTCGGCCTCGAGCGATTCCACCGCCAGTCCATCGGTCCGCCACACCAGCAGCTGCAGCCGCTGCCCATCCCCGAAATTCCATCCCCCCTGCACACCCTGAAACAAGGCATCGGACTCCAGCCGCCAGCGCGCTCCGTCATCCAGATTCCCCGTCTGCACATTCGACGCACTCACCGTGACATCAGCCACTTCCCGGAAATGCCAGCGGCCCATCAGCCCAAGCCCGGACCCGGGAAAGCCCACGGCGGGACTCGAGGAAAACGCCTGATTCAGAAACTGCTTCTTGGCACTGCGCAGCGGATGATCATCCAGAAGATCGTCGGGAGCCATCTGCCCCCAGCGCAGCAGCATCCGCTTCCGGAAATACTGCTGCTCAAGATAGAGCTCGGGAACTTCCAGCCCGCGGTCATTGAATCCATCCACGAGCCTCCAGAGCAGACCCCGCCCGCCCTCCACCACGGAGGGAGCGTCGTCACTGTACGCATGCCGGTGCCGCAGCCGCCACGACAAGGCCAGCGGTGCCCGCCTCTGCTCAGCCAGCAGTTGCCACCGCAGCGACAAGGCCACATCACCGGACGCTGCCCCCGACGCTCCGTCCCCCAGCGTCCCCAGCCCGAGCGCATCGTACGTCAGCGCAAATTTCATCCGCAGACGCTCGCCCAGGGTCTTCTCGGCCGCCTCGGACCAATCCTCGGGAATGAGATGACGCCCCGGCCCGCGGAACAACCTCTGCTTCTCCGCTATCTCTCCGCCAATCCCGTCAGCCGATCCCTCCGCGACAGCCACACCTCCCGCATCCGCACTTCCCGCAGGCACATCAGCCCCACGGAGCGGAATCCCACCCGTCATCATCATCAGCAGCACAACTCGCTTCAGCATCCTCACAGAATCACCCACCCTGACAAAACAGCAGACCCCAAGGCAATCGCAAAATCCTTCCCGCACCTCAGTACGGAATCCGGTCGGGCTTGCACAGCCAGGACTCGAGAACGGCCACCGCCTCGCCCCGCAGCAACTGACGGCACGGCAGCTTCCGTTCTCCCTCGGACCGCTGCACTTCCCGGTACAGTTCCGCATCATCGAAGCCTGCAACGGCCGCATCCTCCCGCGACGCCGCATACACCACCGCATCCACCCGCGCCCACCACGCCGCCGCCAGACACATCGGACACGGCTCGCAACTGGCATAAAGCACAGCTCCCCGCAGCGAAAAATCCCCCACGGCCCGGCACGCCCTGCGGATCGCCACCACCTCGGCATGCGCCGTCGGATCCAGCGCCGACGTGACCTCATTCCATCCCTCGGCAAGAATCTTCCCGCCGGATACCACCAGCGCGCCAAACGGACCACCCGCCCCGGCTTCCATGTGCTCGCGCGACAACGCAATCGCCCGCCGCAGATACTGCTCGTCTTCCATAACGATTCACCATGCCCGCAAGCCAGCCACCACGCAAGCCCCGCTACCCACACCCACGGTGATTGACGTCCGACCACCCCGTCCACCAGACTCCACCCATGAAGCATCTTCCCCTCCTCGCTCCTCTGCTGGCATGGCTCCCCTGCGCCCATGCCGCCGACACCCCACCGATCACCCTCCATCACGACGGCCATATCCTTTCCCTCAAGGGACCCGCGGTCCCCGGAGGATCCATCGAAATCAATTACCCGGAAGCCTACTGCCGCGCCAAGTCGACAGACGCCGACTGGGTCCACCATACCGTCATTCCCCACCAGCAGGAATTCCTCTCGCGCAATGCCAGCAGCACGGAAATCCGCCTGCGCGATTCCCTCCGCGAGGGCCTCACCGTCACCCACACCATCACCGCAGGCACCGATGAGGTTTCCTTCCAGCTCGAAGCAAAACACTCCGGCCAGCAACGCTCGGAAGCCCACTGGGGACAGGCCTGCATCCGCCTCAGCCGCTTCTGCGGCCTGCCTCCGGAGTCGGCAGCCAATGCCACCGACTACCTGCCGCAATGCTTCCTCTTCCTCGATGGCAAACTCACACGCATGCCCACCCGCGACTGGGCCACCACCGCCCGCTACACCCCCGGACAGGTCTGGCGTTCCCCAGCGGCCCCAGCCACAGATGTCAATCCGCGACCCCTCCACCCGGCCATCCCGGACTGCGGACTCATCGGTGCCTTCAGCGCCGACGGAAAAACCATCTTCGCCACCGCATGGGAACCATGGCAGGAACTCTTCCAGGGCGTCATCCGCTGCCTCCATGCCGACTTCCGCCTCGGCGGCCTGGAACCAGGCGCCACTCTCCGCATCAAAGGAAAAATCTACCTCCTCAAAGGCTCTCCGGACGACCTCCTCCAGCGCTACCAGCGCGACTTCCCGGAACACCGCCGGCCTTCCCCCGCGGCCCCGCCACCACCCCGCGCAGCCGACGCCCCGCCAAATCGCCAATAAGACTCACAAGGGTCGCCAGCTCCACAGACGGTGCCTCCTTCGGCATCACCAGCAGCAGTTCGGCACTCGGCACCGGAGACGCCAGCGGCACAAAGACACAGCCAGCATGCGGCAGCTTGCGCGCATGCTCAGGCAGTAATCCCACACCCCCACCCGACGCCACCGTTCCCAGCAGCATCGAGAGCGTGTCCACCTCGGCCACCACCCTCGGCTCAAAACCCGCCACCCCGCACGCCCGCCGCAGAAATTCCCTCCGCCCAGGAAAAATCGCATCGGACAACGATACCCATTCCTCCCCACGCAGCGCCGCCAGCGGAATCTTCCGTCGACCCGCCAGCACATGCCAATCGGGAAGCACCGCCGCCATGGGATGACGCGCCAGCCGCTGCACCCGGAACTGCTCCCGGTCGGCTTCCTCCATGTTCCCCAGAATGGCCGCATCCAGCTCCCTCGCCCGCAGCCGCTCAATCTGCGCCCGCGGCGGCAATTCAAACAGACTCACCTGCGTCCGTTCATGCCGCTGCCGGAATTCCCGCACCGCCGGAGCCACCAGATCATCCAGAAAGACCGGCAGAAACCCCAGCCGCAGGGTCCGCCGCACCTGACCAAACCGCTCGCCCACCTGCTGCACCACCGTCTCCGCATCACACAGAATCTGCCGCGCCCGCGGCAGCAGCCACCGCCCAGCCTCGCTCAGCCGCATCCGCTTCCGCACCCGCTCGAACAACGCCACCCCCATCTCTTCCTCCAATACCGCAATCTGCCGGCTCAAGGCCGGCTGCGACAGATGCAGCCGACGCGCCGCTCCGGAAACACTCAGTTCCTCGGCCACCGCCACAAAATACCGCAGCTGATGAAATTCCATGCGCCCTCCCTGCCATGGGCAAATCATTACCGCAAGTCATGAACTTCAGCCTGAATGACAATTGGCGGCCGACCCGGTTTCTGTGCAGGATGCGACATCATGAAACTCTCCCTGCGCCGGTCCTCGGAACGCGGCCACGCCGACCACGGCTGGCTCCGCGCCCTTCACAGCTTCAGCTTCGCCGACTACTACGACCCCCGCCACATGGGCTTCCGCTCGCTCCGCGTCATCAACGAGGACCGTGTGGCCCCGGGAGCCGGATTCCCCACCCACCCGCACCGCGACATGGAAATCTTCACGTACGTGGTCTCGGGTGCCATCGCCCACAAGGACAGCATGGGCAATGGCCGCGAACTCCGCCCGGGACAGATTCAGCTCATGAGCGCCGGACGAGGCGTCACCCACAGCGAATTCAATCCCTCGGCCAAGGATCCGCTTCACCTCCTCCAGCTCTGGATCCTTCCACGGGAACGCGGACTCACCCCCTCCTACACGGAATGGCACCCGGAGCCGGAACAGGATCACGATCCCCTCGTTCTCATCATCTCCCCGGACGGGCGCCGGAATTCCGCAGTCATTCAGCAGGACGCCGACGTCTACCGCCTCCGGCTGCCGACCGCCGCCTCTGTGACCCATGAGGTCAACCCCGGCCGCGGAGTCTGGCTCCAGCTGATCCACGGCACCATCACCGTGAACGGCACCTCCCTCGCCGCAGGAGATGCCCTCAGCACAGAAGACGCCGGACCTCTCGAAATCCATGCCTCCAGCGACGCCGAAGGCCTCCTCCTCGACCTCGCCTGACTCCCTCACCGTCTGCTGAAATCATCCACCGACCGAAAACCCTGACTAACCATCCCATCATCACATGAAACAACTTCCGCATGCCGCCGCCGTCCTGCTCGGCCTCGCCTTCGTTCTCTTCGGCCTCAATTTCTTCATTCCGTTCCTGCCATCGCCCGGCCAACCCCCGGAAGGCAGCCCGCCCGCCCTCTTCATGGGTGCCCTCTACCCAACCGGATACCTCGCCTTCGTGAAGGCCCTCGAAATCGTCGGCGGTCTCCTCACGGTGTTCCCCCGCACGCGCAGCCTCGGTCTCCTCGTCCTCGGCCCCATCGTGGTCAATATCCTCGCCTTCCATGTCTTCCTCACCAAAGGAGCCGGCCTGACCGACCCTCCCGTCCTCGCTGTCGCCTTCCTCTCGGCCTTCGTGCTCTGGACGGAACGCCGCCGCTTCGCTGCCCTCGTTGGCTGAGCCCGCCATTGCTTCCCCTCCCATCCCCCACCACGAATCCATCATGTCTTCGCTCTTCGATCCGCTCAAGGCTGGCTCGCTCACGCTGCCCAACCGCATCCTCATGGCCCCCCTGACCCGCTGCCGCGCGGAAAAAGGCCACGTCCCCGGCCCCCTCATGGCCGAACATTACGCCCAGCGCGCCTCAGCCGGCCTCATCATCGCGGAAGCCACCATGGCCATGGAAGGAAATTCCGCCTTCTGGATGGAACCAGGCATCTACAATGATGCCCAGGTCGCCGGCTGGCGCGCCGTCACCGACGCCGTGCACGCCAAGGGCGGCCGCATCTTCCTCCAGATCTGGCACGGTGGCCGCGCCTGCCACCCGCTCCTCAATGACGGCCAGCAACCGGTCGCCCCCAGCCCGATCGCCATCACGGGCGACGAAGTCCATACCCCGCAGGGCAAACAACCCTACGTCACCCCACGCGAACTGCAGGACCACGAAATCCCTGGCATCATCGCCGGATTCCAGCACGCCGCCAACAATGCCAAAGCCGCCGGATTCGACGGCGTCGAAGTCCACGGTGCCAATGGCTACCTGCTCGACGAATTCCTCCGCGACGGAGCCAACCACCGCAGCGGCCCGTACGGCGGCCCGCTCGAAAACCGCGCCCGCCTGCTCCTCGAAGTCACAGAAACAGTCTGCGGCGTCTGGGGAAGCGACCGCGTCGGTCTGCGCATATCTCCCCTCAATAGCTACAACAGCATGAAGGACAGCGACCCCGCCGGGCTCACGGCATGGCTCGCCCGGAAACTCAGCGGCACAGGCCTCGCCTACCTCCATGTCATGCGATCCGACTTCCTCGGCCAGCAGCAGGGCGATGTCATCGCCCCAGCCCGCGAAAACTTCGACGGCGTCCTCGTCGCCAACATGGGCTACTCCGCGGACGAAGCGGACGCCGCCATCAAGGCCGGACAAGTCGACGCGGTCGCCTTCGGCGTCCCCTTCCTCGCCAACCCGGACCTGCCGGAACGCTTCCGCCGCCGCGCCCCACTCAACGACCCCAACCCAGCTACCTTCTATTCCCCAGGCCCAGCGGGCTACACGGACTACCCCGCCCTCGCCAATTGATCGGGCAGACGTGACAGAATCGTAACCGCGCGGAACTTTCAGAAAAGGCCAGCCTCAGACATTGTCCCAGTAGCCCATTTTTCCCCGGTTTTCAGATTCAAATACTCCGGGGTTCCCACGCGAGGCGCGCAGCATTCCCACAGGCTGCGCGCCTCTGCTTTTCCAGAAGAATCCCTCGGCGCTTTGCCCGCTTTCCCGCCCGGGCCCGCCGCGTTACGGTTTTCCATGCTCATGCCTTCATGGATCGCCGGAGAACCCCTGCAGGACGGACCCCGCCTCGCCGTCCACTACCCATGGGACGGATCGCTCACAGGCGAAACCATCATGGCCACAGGAGCCGACACGGAACGCGCCATCACTACCGCCCTCCGCGGCGGTCCCCGGCTCACCCGGCACGACCGCTCTGCCATCCTCCTGCGCGCCGCCGACCTCCTCGACGCCCGCACCGAAGCGCACGCCACGCTCATCCGACTCGAAACCGGCCTCTGCCAAACCGATTGCAGGGCGGAGGCCGCCCGCGCCGGAACGATCCTCCGCTGCGCTGCCATGGAATGCCTCCGCGAGGAAGGCTCGGTCTGGCCAGGCGATGTCACCCCCGCAGCCTTCAGCCGCAAACTCTGCACCATCCGCGAACCGGTCCAGCTCGCCCTCGCCATCACCCCATTCAATCACCCTCTCACCCAGTGCGCCCATAAAACCGCCCCGGCCATCGCCGCCGGTGCCCCCCTGCTCCTCAAACCATCGGAGAAGACTCCGCTCATCGCCATGAAGTTCGCGGAACTGCTATACGAAGCAGGCCTCCCGGGCTGGATGCTCTCGTGCTTCACCGCACCAATCGACCCCGTCATCCACCAACTCCTCCGCGACCCCCGCATCGACGCCATCTCATTCACCGGCGGCACCGACGCAGGCCGCCAGATCGCCGCCGCCGCCGGCCTCCGCAAAACCTGCCTCGAACTCGGCGGCAATGCCGAATTCATCGTCCTGCCAGACGCCGACCTCGCCCTCGCCGCCCGCCTCGGCGCCGATGGCAGCTACCGCAACTCGGGTCAACGCTGCACCGCCATCAAACGCTTCCTCGTCCACAAATCGGTCGCCCGCGAATTCACCGACCTCCTCGCTGCAGAAACTCTCCGCTCGTTCCCCGCAGGCGACCCCGCCAGCCCAGCCACCAGAGTCGGCACCGTCATCACAGAAGCCGCCGCCATCAGCCTCGCTGACTTCGTGAACGATGCCACCAGCCGCGGAGCCCGCCTCGTCTGCGGCGGCCAGCGCCACGGCGCCCTCATCGAACCAACCGTCCTGGCCGACGTCCCCCGCAGCGCGCTCCTCCTCCACAAGGAAGCCTTCGGCCCCCTCTCCCCCATCGTCACCATCAACGATACCGCCGACGCCATCGCCCTCTGCAACGATTCCCCGTACGGCCTCGCCACGGCCGTCATGACCAATTCCCTCCACGACGCCTTCGCCATCATCCACGGCGTCCGCACGGGCATGGTCCAGGTCAATGAAGTGCCCGCATGGCGACTCGAACACACCCCGTTCGGCGGCATCAAGGAAAGCGGCCCAGGCACCAAGGAAGGCGTCACCGAAGCCATCCGCTTCTTCTCCCATACCAAATCCTTCTCCCTCCCATGGCCCACCCAAAGCTAACCCACCCGCCAACCCTGCGCACCCTCGCCGCCCTCACTGCCGCAGGCTGCCTCGCCAGCTGCGGAAACCTCATCAACCTCAATGAAAAGGCCCGCCAGAAACGCCGCATGAAGGAACTGGAACGCCTCGCCTCCGCTTCCACCACCGAAGCCCGCAGCCGCCTCGGCGACAAAGCCGCCGGCGAAATCGTCTACGCCGACCCCTCCGCAGGATTCGTCCTCATCCGACCACTCACCGGCCTCACCATCCCCACAGGCACCAAACTCGAATCCCGCCGCGATGCCAAAACCACAGGCGAACTCATCATCACCCCGGAACGCAAAGGCTCCTTCGCCGCCGCCGACGTCACCAGCGGTTCCCCTCAGGCCGGCGATTCCATCATCCCCACCGGTTCCGCCCCACCATCAGAACCACCCCCCATCACCACCACAGGCAACCCCGCCACCCCTCCATCCCAAACCCAACCCTCCGGA
>CAZSDE010000095.1:0-9645 GCA_964605435.1 uncultured Akkermansia sp. | reverse complement strand
GCCCCCTGTTCCCGGCAGGACGGCCACAGGTTTGCTGCCGTAGTTGGCCGACACGAGGTCCGTGAAGCCATCGCCATTGAGATCGCGGGCTTCGACGGCGAGCGGGCCACCGGAGACCGCGTGGGCGACCTGCGGGGCGAAGGTGCCATCGCCGAGGCCGCGGAGGACACCGATGGAATTGCTGCCGTAGTTGCCGACCACGAGGTCCATGACGCCATCGCCCGTGACTTCGCGGGCCACGATGCGGTGAGGATTGCTGCCGACCGCATAGGAGGCGGGATCGCCGAGCGTGCCGCTGGCCGAGCCGAGTCGGAGCTGCACAGATCCGCTGCCGTAGGCGGTCAGAGCCACGTCCGTGAAGCCATCTCCGTTGTAGTCGGCGAGCGCGATGCCGAATGGATTGGCGGCGGTGGGGTATGCCTGTGGATCTGCAAAGGTGCCGTCGCCGCGGCCCATGAGGACACTGAGCGTATTGTTATTGAATCCGGTGACGACCGCGTCATCGAAGGCATCGCCATTGATCCGGCCGAGGGCGATTTCGTAGGGATTGCTGTTTCCGCTGGAACGCGATGGGCCTGGGGCGAAGCCGCCTGTGCCTGGACCGGTGACGGCGGCGGCCAGCGAAGTGGCATCCGAGAGCGAGCCATTGCTGCGGTTTTCGAGGACGTAGCCTGCGATGCCATTGACTGTGAAATTCCGGACGAAGCTGGCCACCATGCTGTTGCCGGCGCGGTCGCGCAGTCCGGTGGTGACGGTGAGCCGGTAGGTGCCTTGCTGGAGCGGGCCATTGCGGATGCGGACAGTGGCATCGAGCCCCGCGGCATAGGAATCCGGAGCGAGGAGGTAGCTGATGTCATCGGCGGTGCCTGCCGTGCCATCGGGTCCGGCTTCCACGAGGGAATAATGGGCGGCATTCTGGACACTGGCGGGCTGCATGTCCTCCGAGAAAGTCAGGCGGAAACGGTCGATGATGCTGCTGGTGGCCGAACCTTCGTCGGGGAGAGTGGTGGCTGTGATGCGGGGCGGCACGCCATCGACGACATTGACGGTGAGTACGTACTGGGCGCGGAGGTCGCGGTTGGTGGCGCTCTGCAGCCGTACGTGGACCGGTCCGTCGGCAGCCAGCGTGTGACTGAGGGTTCCGCCGGTGGCAGTGGCGACTGGCGTGGCACCGGCACCCGAGAAGACGGAGAGTGTGAGTCCTGCTGCGGTGAGCGTGCTGCCCGTGGGGAGCGACGCATTGAGGTCGATGGCGTTGCCTGCGTTGAGGTTTCCGGCAAAGAAGAAATCGCCTTCCGAGTCTGCGCTCGTGAGGGCACCGGCGATGCGGTGATTCAGGATGCCGCGGAGAACAGTGGCAGCCGGGCGGGAATCATTGCCTTCCACTTCCAGTTGGCAATTGCGGGCGAGATCGACGCGGAGTCGGTAGCGGGCGGCAGCATTGTTCGAGAAGACGCGCAGCATGAGACTGCCGGGGGCGGTGACGGCATAATCCTGGATCTGGACGAGGCCGTAGTAATCTCCACCCACGGTCAGCAGATTCTGTCCGGCTCCGTTCTGCAGGTAGATTTGGGGGTAGGTATTGATGGCATCGGCCTCGAGCCGGACCGTGAGGCGGTCGCCGGCTTCTGCTTCTATGCGCCAGTAATCGAAATCGCTGGTGCTGCTGAAGGTACCGAGGCCGACGCTGGTGAAGAATCCAGCGCCCGGAGGAGATTCCGGCATGTGAAGTACCGTAGCTGTTTCCGGGGCATTGCTGCCGGGCACTTCGATTTTCCCGGCCACGGGGTCGGCGATCGTGAACTGTCGTTCGAAGGTGGCCACGGCCGCGCCATTGAGATCAAGCAGGCCGAGGGTGCGGAAGCGGTAGAGGCCAACCGGCAATGGTTCTTCCGGCAGGGTGAAGCGGACGGTTTTCCCGGTCGTGTAGGCAGGAACGAGCGTAGCCGGGGTATCGTTGGCATTTCCGAAGACGGCGTCAGGACCTGCCGACAGGAATTCGTAGTTCGCCGGGTTGTTGGCGGAGGCAGCGGTCAGGGTGCGGCTTGCGACGATTTCGAATCGATTGAGGGCGATGCTTGCGGACGAGCCCTGGGCTGGCAGGTTCGTCTGTACGATGCTGGTCTGCGCGAGGTCGGCGGTGGGGAGGACACTGACATTGTCGAGGCCCCATGATTCGTCGCTGATGTCCTGGAGGCTGCCACCCTCGAAGCCGATCTGGGCGGTCGCGGCGGTCGCGGTGAAGCCGACTTCGATGCGGCGGTAGATGGCATCGACGAAGGATGGACTGAATCCGAGGTGGACGCGGCCGCTGTCGGGATTCTCCGGGTACGATTGCGGCTGACTGGGAGGGTCTCCGTTGAAGTTGCTGAAGGTGGCACGGAAGCGCTCGGCTCCGTCCACGGCCACGCGGATGAAGTCGCCACCGCCATTGCCGTCCCATGAATCGATCACGTAGAGGTCGAAGGTGATCGTATAGTCGGTCCCCGGGGTGAGTCCAGCGAGGCTGAGTGTCTGGGTGGCATTGGTGAAGCGGCCACTGAAGCGGCTGAAGGAAGCGGGATGGGAATTGTCGACGGTGCTGAGCGACCATTCGCTGCCGATGGTGCCTTCGAAGTCCTCGCTGTAGGGAACCGTGGCGGCCAGACTCGGTCCGGCGGCCAGCAGGGCGAGCCGGAGAAATTTCATGACGGAAGCTTTCATGGGATGAGGAGGCGGATGAACCATCATTTCGGGCAGGAACCGCAGCCCGGAGCGGAGGGAAGGTTGGTGCGCCGCAGGCCATCGCGGCGTGCGTAGCCATTGACCGAGGAACGGCCTTCGCCGGGAACGGCCGCGGCGAGCGTGGCGAGCCGGGCAGCCGCTTCCTGGTAATCGGAAAAACTGGTTCGCAGGTAGTGCACGCGACCCCGCCAGTTTGCGGGGGCCGACTCATTGAAGAGCGCGAAACGGTCGCCGGCTCCGTCGACGATCACGATGATGGCCGGCGCTGAGGCAAGGCGTGCCTCGATCCACTGGCGCACCGCAGCTGCATCGTCAGGGGGCGCGCCGGCCCCCGTGGGCAGCGGAATCCGTTCTCCATCCGGGAAGAGGTAGCGGAAGGCAAAGTCGTCGACCCGGATGCCTGCATGAACGACCTGCTGACCGTGGAGGCGTTCGGCGATTTCCGGCAGGGCGACGCGTCCGATGGCCGGAGCGGGGTCGATGAGATGGAAGACATCGGCTCCGGCGAGTTGCCATGCGGGCACGCCGCCGGGGACGACCGTGACGCGGGCTTTCGTCTGTGTGCGGAGCCGCAGGCAGGCCTGCTGGAGCGGGCCTGTCACGAGCACAGGGCCAGTCAGAATGAGGTCGCGTCCGCGAAAGGCCGGACTGGCTGTGAGCTGGGCCACGGGGATATTCAGGCTGCCATTGATGTGGGATTCGGCGAAATCCTCGGCTGAGCGGACGTCGATGACGACGGCGCGCCCGCTGCGGACGGATTCCATGGCATCGCTGGCCGTGGTGGCGATGCCCGGTTCGAGGGAACCGAAATCAAAGCGCGGCAGGCGCACGAGTTCGCTGAGATTTGCGGCCATGGCGGGGTCGCCGGGGAGCACTTCGCCGGTCACGCGCACCGTGGCGGGCGGACCGCTGCCTTCCGGGGCATTCACGGCAAGCTGGACATCGATGGGACCGGAACGGACAGCAAAGTAGCGGGCGCGGATCGCAGGAATGCCGGGTGACGCTCCATCTTCCCAGCCCAGCGGCTGCAGGCAACTGCAGGAACTTTCGACTGCGCCCGGTGGCCCCGGTTTCATCCGTTCCACGGTGAAGGTGAGTTCCGTGATCGATCCGAGGGGCAGCCGGCCGAGGTCGAACCGGGTGCCGTCGGCCACTGAGAAATCGATGCGGCCGGAGGAAGCCGTGGTAGCCGTGGATTCCGGGCGCCTTTCCCGGCTATGCCACCAGAGCGATCCCCCGAGTCCACCGCTGAGGAGGACGAGTGCCGTCAGTGATTCGCGCAGTCGTGGTGTCATGGGGTTGGTGCTTGCTGAAGATGGGTGACGGGCGGTTCCGCTGACCTTGCGACGATGGCATAGGCAGCCGCGGCGGCAGCCGTGAGGAGGGCGGCGCGGGCGATCGCGAGGGGCAGCGTCAGCGGCGTGACCTCCCCTGCCCCGAAGCAACCGCAGTCGGCGGTCAGTCCCCGCAGTTGCGCGGAGAGCAGGACGCCGCAGAAGAGCAGACCCATGGCGGAACTGAGGAACAGCGCGGCGCGGCGCCATGGACCGATCCAGAGCAGGATGGCCAGCATGATTTCGAGAACCGGCAGCGTCACTGCCACCAGCGTGACCAACCATGGCCATGGAAGCAGCTGGAATCCCTCGATGCGGTCGGCGAAGACGCCAGGATGCACCAGTTTCGCAGAGCCCGACCACAGGAAGACCGCGGCAATGGCTGCCCGCACGATCGTTTCGAAAAGTGGCAAGTCTCGTGACTTCATGATCCCCTTGCCTCCGGTTTTCCATTCGCCTGCCATTCCCGCCAGCCGCCGGGAAACACCCGGACGCCGCGCAGCCCAGCCTGCTGGAGGGCCGTGGCGACCAGTGCGGCATCATCGCAGGAAGCCGTCTGGCAATAGACGACGACTGGTCGCGACGGCCCGCGCAGCAGGGATTCCACGACGCGGAAATCCGCCGCAAAGCGCTCCCGCGGCAGGTTGAGCGCTCCGGGAATGTGTCCGTTCCGGTAAAACGATGCCGGCCTCGCATCCACGAGCGTGACGGCCCCGCTGCGCCATGCCGATTCCAATTCCGCGAGCGACATGCCATCGGGGACCGCCATCGGGGGACCGCTGGCCGCGGGCACACCTGCCTCGGCAAGAAACCGGCTGGCGCGGTCCGCCCGATTCCACGCGAGGGAATCTGCGCGCCATGCATTGAGGGCGGCTCCGGTTCCTGCCGCTGCCACGATCATGACGGCGGCCCGGCGGGCATCGCCGAGCAGAGAAGCATGGTGAGCAGAGGACATGGCAGCGCCCTCAGGGTTCCGGAAGTGGACCGACGACGCGGTAGAAGGCACGCGAACCACTGACCGGCGCGGGGTCCTGCCACGGGATGGGCGCATCGGATGCAGCCGTGATGGTTTCCCGGACCGTCCATGTGGTCAGATCCGTGGACCTCTGCATCGCATAGCGCCGGCCCTGAGATCCGCGGAACGAGTACGTCCGGGCCGCCGCCGTGCCGGAGACCACAAACTCCCGCGGGAAAACAGCCGAGGTAATCAGCCAGCGCGCCGTGCCGCCCGTGGCGGCGTCCACGCCTCCGAATTCCGACGTCGCAAAGGGATCGAGCGTCACATTGGCTCCCGCCTGCAGTGGCAGCAGCCAACTCACCGTGCCGGCCTCGGGATAAAGAGGAATGAGGCGCCGGAACTCACCGAACGGCGTACCCTCGGCAGGGGTCGCGGTCGACACATTGACATCGGCGGCCCGGTAGCGGGGGAACCAGCGCAGCGTGAGCGGCACCGGTGCTGTCCGCCCGCCGAACTGGGCGAAGTCAATCCTCAGGGAGCGCGAGAACAGGCCGGGCTCCGTGGATCCCGAGGCGAGGTCAAAGCCCAGCGTTCCTCCGGCAGACTGTGGATACTCGCTGTCGGAAACCCGCACGAGCACGTCATCACCGCTCACCCAACCGGACGACGGGGGATCGAATCCATCACCGTCAAGATCAGCAACCAGCACACAGAGCGTGCCCGGGTGAAGCCGATCAGAAGTTCCTGTGCCTCCCTCACCGTAGAAGTAGCCACAGGAAAGATTCACCACCATGCTTGAGGCAGCTGCGGACGAAGCCGCCGATACCATCAGGAGAGTGAGGAACTTTGTCACCCATTGTCTCAGCCTCGACCGTTTTGATTTCATGATAATTCAGGTGAGGAATTTGATAGGTTTTCGCCGAATCATCCGTCTCTGCGGCGGCTGACAATGCGATACTAGGGAAACGGCTGGGTTTCCGTCAAGCTTTCCTTTCCTGGGAAATCTCCTGGTTATAGGGATCTGAGAAAAACCACTAGTTGGTTCCGGCTGGCGGAGGGGAGGGCCATCCAGCGGTCGCGGGAGGGTTGGGATTCTCCGCCGTGCCAGAGGATGGCTTCCTCGACGCCGCGGGCGCGTCCGTCGTGGAGCAGAAAATCGTGGCCATTGACTGTGCGGAGGAGCCCAAGGCCCCACAATGGCGCGGTCCGCCATTCTCGTTCCGACGCTTCGCCATCTGGGCGGCCATCGGCAAGGCCCTCGCCCATGTCGTGCAGGAGGAGGTCGGTATAGGGATGGAAGCGCTGTCCGGCGATCTCCGGGAGGGTATCCGGGCGGAGTCCGGCAGTAAGTGTCTGGCGATGGCAGGAGGCGCAGCCGATCGAGTGAAAGAGTTTCTGACCTTCCCTGACATCATGATCATAGGAATTGCGGCGGGCCGGGGGTGCGAGGGTGCGCACGTAATGTGTTAGTTGCGAAAGCATGGATTCGCTGAGTTCCGGACGGCCGCCTGAGGGGAAGCGGGCCGCGGACTCCTGTTTTGCTGTATGATTTTCTTCCGGGACCGGCGGGCTGGTGAGGCCCATGTCGTTGCGGAGGGCGTCGGCGGTCTGGCTGCGGAGAGTGGGGGCATTGGCCTTCCAGCCGAATCTTCCGATGAGACGCTGTCCCGATTCGGGATCGTCGATGTGGTTGGGGCGGCCCGAGATGCCATCGCCGTCGCGGTCATCGGGGTCGGCCATGGCGGCGATGGATTCTGCGGGCACGGCTTCGAGGAGGCCGAGGCCGAAGACCGGCGGGGCGACGCGTGCTCCGATCTGGAGATCGGGACCGGGGTCGCCGTAGTGCCATGCCTTGACGTGCCAGCGGGGTTTGCGCAGGGTTGTCTGTGTACCGTCCGGGTAGCTCACGGGAACATCTTCCCATGCCAGTTCGACGCTGGCTTCCGGATCGAGGCCAGGCAGGGCGCGGGGAGCGATCTGCGATCCGTAGACTGGGTGTGGCTGTGGTCCGGCTGCGCTGGGCACGCTGATGCGGAGCAGAAGCGAGGTCATGGTTTCGCCGGGCTCGGGCGGACGCCCGCGTCCATCGAGTTCGTGGCAGGCCGAGCAGGAACGGGCATGAAACAGCGGGCCGAGACCGTCGCGGCCTTCAGCGGAGGCAGGTGCGGCGACCCAGTTCTCGTTGAAGAGAGAATTCCCGACCGTGAAGGCCGGCCGGTGTTCGTCGCGGAGGTTTGCGAGTGGCATGGCGTAGGCCCTCCGGCCGCGGCCGGACGAAGTGGTCTGGCCGCCGCTCTCCGCACCGGTGAAGATGGCTTCGGATCGCCGCACGGGCGGCACAGCCGGAGCCGGCACCCCGGCCGCCAGCACCAGCATGAAGAGAATACCTTTCATCCTTCCAGTTCCGCAGCGGTGAATGGGCGGCCCATGCGCGCGGCGAATCCGCGGAGGTCGACGGCGAGGGCGGCCAGCTTGGCCGCAAGGTCCCGGAGAGCCATTTGACCGGGGGCGTCCGGTGCGCTGACGACCGCAGTGTCGAATCGCTCGGGGAGCCGCGAGGCCGCACCTTCGACTGCGGCGATGCGGGCATCGAGTTCGCGGGCGAGGGCGGAGTCGCGTACGCGGGTGAGGTACTGCAGAGAGATTCCTCCGACCTTCTGACCGCTGACGGTCGTGTAGCTGCCCTTCCAGAGATTGACGAGGCCCGCGATGTTTCCGCGGATATCGTCGCTGGTGGTATCCGAGAAGCACGATTGTTCTTCCTCCTGGAGACGGGTTTCGCAGGGGACGCCGATCCGCTCGCTGGCCAGTTCGAAGCCCGCCAGCATGATCATGCCTTTGACGACGGCGCGCAGCGATTCATCGGCGGGTCTTGCTTCCGCGGTGGCGCGGTAATTGGCGGAATCGCCCGTGCGCCATGCCTCTGCTACGGATGCGAGGTTGGTGACCACGCCTGCGGCCGCGGCCTCGAGGAAGCGGCAGCGCCGGGCGGCATGAGGAGCCGTTGTGAAATCGGTGCACGGGCGGTTCCCCGGGCTATCCGTGCTGGTGTCCTGCCCCCAGAGCAGGAATTCCACGGCATGCCATCCACACGTGATGTTCTTCTCGCCCTCCTTCATGTTGAGCCGGGCCAGCAGTTCCGCATTGATGACGGGATACTCGTCCGAGTTCTCGATGATGGAAACCACTGGACTATCCGGGACACGGTCGATGATGGATTCGTCGAGAGGCCATGCGTTGAGCCATTCCTCCGGGCCATCTTCATCATCGATCGGCCCGCCGCTGAAGCGGAAGACCTCAGTGAGAGCGTAGACCTGACGGGCCCGGCACCATGCGCGGCGGGCCTCGGCGAGCGACTGCTCCGTGGGTGCTGCGGCGAAGGCACGCACAGCGGACTCCATGCGGCGGGCCGTGAGGAGGCTGTCATCGTACGTCGCCGAGATCACCCGGAAGCAGGTGGCCGCGGCGGCTTCCGCCAGCCTCGCGTCTTCCACATCGGGATCCGTGACCTGGCCCATGGAGATGAGCCGGAAGCCCGCCAGCAGAGCAAGCACGAGAGACTTCATGGTGGGTGAATCAGATGATGGCGGAGCGGCGGCGGCGGATCACTGGAACGAGACCAAGAAGGGCGAGGCCGGCGGCGGCAGGCTCGGGGACCACCCCGAACGAATCCGTGGCGAACGGAACTTCGGGCTTGATGCCATTATTATGCTGATCCCCTGCCCCGTCTTCCGTGATCCATGTCGCCGTATCAGCGAGGAGTCCGCGGTAGGCATCAAAAGAGGTCTGCCCCGTGCGGTCGCCGGCGTAGGCCAGCACGTCGGCACCCGAGGTGAACGAAGTCGCATTGCTTCCCGCGGCGAGTCCCGTTCCTGTGAGCGTCCCGGTGGCCACAGACACAAATCCACTGTTGGCGATGGCGGAAAGGAAAACAGGCGTGGCGGTATCGTAGGTGCTGCCAAGGAAAGCGTAGACCGACTCATTGCTGGCACCGAGTCCGCGGCCCGTGGCTTCCGCAAAGACGGCCGAGCCCTGCGTGGCCGACAGTGTGCCGGAACCGATGAACGACAGCGAGATGACCGTTCCGGCCGGCAGGCTGACATCGCTCTGCCATGTGAAGAAGCTTTCGTTGCGGTCGGTCCAGCCGATGCCATTCCATTCATTGTCCGTGAAGTGCACCGCCGTTCCGCTGTCGTAGTCCGCGAGGAGGACAAACGCGAGATCGTCGGTGCCATCGGCATTGTAGCCGGTGAACATGAGATCGCCGGGCGAGGTGATCGCAGCGGCAAGGGGTAGAGCGGTGGCGAGCGAGGCGAGGATAATGGCTTTCATGAGTTGATGCAGTTGGTTTGTTTGGAGCGGAAATCTGGAAAACGGCGCAAGACGGGAGGCGGCACTGGGAAGGGAGAGGGCCGGAGCAGAGACCGCGTGTGATGGCATGGTCTCCGCTCCGGCTTAGGAGCCTGTTGAAGAACCGGGCCCGGCAGCGGATCCGGATTTTGCAGTGGTTGGAAGAGCGACTGCGTCGTGGGCTTGTGGGATGGATCCCCTGCGGGCGGCGGGCCTTATTCCAGAAGGCTTCGTTGCGCCGCAGTCGAAGGTCTCGACCTTCTCCTTTGTTGCGCCTCG
>CAZSDE010000094.1:0-9668 GCA_964605435.1 uncultured Akkermansia sp. | reverse complement strand
GCGAGGTCGGAGAGGAGGCTGGCAGTGAGGGTGTCGCGCTGGGCGAGGGTAGCGGGGTCGATGAGCGGACTGGTGCGGAAGCTGATTTTTTCCAGCCAGAGCGCATCGCTGCCGAATTCTAGGGCAGTGGCCATGGCGGTGGCCGACCAGTTGTCGAGGTGGCGGTGGAAGTCGTTGTGGAGGGCGGTAGCTCCTGTGAACGTGAGGCGGGCTGCGAGGAGGCGGCCGCCGGCTGCATGGACGGCCGTGCGGAGAGCGCTGACGAGGGTCTGTTCCACTTCATCCGGGGTGGTGAGCCCGGCGACATCGATGCCGATCTGTTCCCAGCGCATGACATCGAGGTCGTGCCAATCCACGGCATCGACTGTGAGTTGTGGGCTGACAGAGACGAGGCAGCAGCCACGCGGTCCGCATTCTCTGGCGTGGCGGCCCTGGCAGTTCCCGGCGAACACGATCCATGGGTTTTTGCTGATGACGGTGGGCTGATGGATATGGCCGAGGGCCCAGTAGTCGTATCCGCGCGAGACGAGGTCGGCGACCGAGCAGGGGGCGTAGCTGTCGTGTTCCGGCGAGCCGGTCAGGCTGGTGTGAAGGAGGCCGATATTGAAGCGCCCGGGGTGGGCGTGTGGGTATTCGAGGGCGAGGTTTTCGGTGACCGCGCGGTCCGGGAAGCCACGGCCGTGGATGACCACGGGGGTGCCCGGTACTTCCTTGGTCTCCGCGATGCGGGTGGAGAAAAGGTGGACATTCTCCGGGAGTCGGAGGCGGCGGGTGATGACCGAGGCAGCGTCGTGGTTGCCGGAAATCAGGTAGACGGGAATGCCGTGGCGCTGCAGCTGGAGCATCTGCGCCGTGAAGAACAGGCCTGTACTGTAGTCGCGCCAGTCGCCATCGTAGAGGTCGCCGGCGATCACGATGAAGCTGACCCTTTCGGCGATGGCCAGCTGCACCATGTTTTCGAAAGCGCGGCGGGTGGCCGACCGGATGAGGGTGGTGGGGGCATCCTCCCGGGCGGCGAGGCCTTCGAGGGGGCTATCGAGGTGGGGATCGGCGACGTGGAGAAAGCGGAGCATGGACAATTTCCAACGGAGGAGTCGTGGAACTACTGCATTGCGATCCCTGATCGGCAAGCGGGTCCCGCGCTTGTCTTGACGGGATTGGGAAACCGGGGAACGCTGGGGTTCCCTGGCTGTCGGCATTTCGGCCGAGCGGGCGGGGGACCATTCTTTTTTCCACGTACTTTTCCGTCATGAACGAACGCAAGACCCTTGATGAACGCGCGGCGATTTCCGACCTTGAGCGGCTGCGGCATTCCTGTGCGCATGTGATGGCGACGGCGATTCTGCGGATCTGGCCTGATGCGCAGTTTGCGTATGGTCCGCCGATCGAGAGCGGGTTTTACTATGATTTTGCGATGGGGCACCGGATTACTCCGGATGACTTTGAGAAGATCGAGGCAGAGATGCGGAAGATTGCGAAGGAGAATCAGAAATTCGAGAAGCGGGTGATTTCGCGGGAGGAAGCGAGGGCGCTGGCGGAGAGTGGGAGGCTGGGTGGATTGTCCGAGCGTCCGGGGAATGCGAGCCGGTTCAAGCTGGATCTGATCGACCGCATTCCGGAGGGGGAAGAGATTTCGTGCTATCAGAACGGGGAGTTTCTGGACCTGTGTGCCGGGCCGCATGTCGGCTATTCCTCGAAGTGCAAGAATGTGAAGCTGATGGCGGTGTCTTCGTCTTTTTATCTGGGAGACGAGACGAAGGGGCAGCTGCAGCGGCTGTATGGGACGGCGTTTGAGACGAAGGAGGAACTCGAGCAGCATCTGGTGGCCCTTGAGGAAGCGAAGAAGCGGGATCACCGGCGGCTGGGGCGCGAGCTGCAGCTGTTCCACATTGATGATGAAGTGGGGCAGGGATTGATTCTGTGGACGCCGAAGGGAGCGATCCTGCGGCAGGAGCTGCAGAATTTCATCAGTGCCGAGCTGACGAAGCAGGGGTACAGTCAGGTATTCACGCCGCACATCGGGAAGCTGACCCTGTACAAGACGAGCGGGCATTTTCCTTACTACAAGGACAGCCAGTTTGGAGCGATCATTGAGAACGATGAGTTTCAGAAGTGTGCGGATGCCGGCTGCAGCTGTGCGGAGGTGCTGCACCGGATTGATGCGGTTTCGCAGCGGCTGGCGGATGGGATCAATGAGCGGTCGGGGAAGGAAGTGATTCCGCCCGGGAGGGTCCTTCCGGACGATCAGCTGCTGGATGGGTTCATGCTGAAGCCGATGAACTGTCCGCATCACATCAAGATTTTCGACAGTGCGCCGCGCAGTTACCGGGATCTGCCGGTGCGGCTGGCCGAGTTCGGGACGGTGTACCGCTGGGAGCAGAGCGGGGAACTGAATGGGATGACGCGGGTGCGGGGATTCACGCAGGATGATGCGCATCTGTTCTGCACGGAGGATCAGGTGGCTGGGGAAGTGCTGGGCTGTCTGAGTCTGGTGAAGACCGTTCTGACGACGCTGGGGATGACGAATTACCGTGTGCGGGTGGGGCTGCGGGATCCGGATTCCAACGAGTACACGGGGACGCCGGAGAACTGGGACAAGGCGGAAGCGGCCTGCCGGAGTGCGGCGGCCACGTTGGGTGTTCCGTTCACGGAAGAGCCAGGGGAAGCGGCCTTCTATGGTCCGAAGATTGACTTTGTGGTGAAGGATGTGATTGGGCGGGAGTGGCAGCTGGGAACGGTGCAGGTGGACTACAATCTGCCCGTGCGGTTTGATCTGAGCTACATTGGTGCGGACAACCAGCGGCATCGTCCGGTGATGATTCACCGGGCTCCGTTTGGGAGCATGGAGCGGTTCACGGGGGTGCTCATCGAGCATTTTGCGGGGGCTTTTCCGGTGTGGCTGAGTCCCGAGCAGGTACGGGTGATGACGATTTCGGAGAAGGCCGGGGAATTTGCGCAGTCGGTCCATGAGCGGCTGCGGGCGGCTGGGCTGAGGGTGACGCTTGACGATGCTTCCGAGAAGATCGGGGCCAAGATCCGGAATGCGCAGCTGGAGAAGGTTCCCTACATGCTGGTGATCGGGCAGAAGGAAGCCGAGGCCGTCAGTGTGGCCGTACGGCACCGGGTGCGTGGTGACCTCGGGGTGCAGACGGTGGAAGCGTTTCTGGAATCGGTCACGGCAGAGGTGCGCGACCGCAGTCTCTGAGAGCCTTTTGCGAAACCGGGCCCGGCAGCGGATCTGGAGTCCACGGTGGCGGGAAGAGCGGCTGCGCGGTGTGCTTGGGGGGATGAATCCTCTGCGGGCGGCGGGTCTTATTCCAGAAGGGAAAAATTCCGCGTCGCGCTACCAGTCCGGGTTTTTCAACAGAGTCTGAGCGTTCCGATCATTCGGCGAGGCTCGCTTCGACGACGACGGGGAGGTGGTCCGAGAGGGCTTCGAGGCGGGCTTTCCATGCCGGGGAATCAGGAAATATGAGGTCGCCGCAGCGGGCGCTGCGGATTTTCCATGAAGTCTGCGGGTGGAAGAACAGGTGGTCGATGGGCTCCTTTGGATTGATGGCTGGCCATGTGGGCGGAGCCTTGTCGGGCCAGCAGATTTTCCAGCCGTTTACGAGCGGGGCGAGGGAGCCATCCTGCGGGGAAGCGTTCCAGTCGCCGGCGAGGATGGCGGGCATGGATGGCGGCTGCTGGCGGAAGAATTGGAGAATGGCGTTGGTCTGGGAGGCGCGGATGGAGTCCTTGAGGTGATCGAGGTGGGTGGCTGCGAAGAGGATGGGCTGGCTGCCGAAGGGAGCTTTCAGTTCGAGGGCGAGGAGGGCGCGGGGTTCGAAGCCATCCGGGGCGGGGAGAGTGCTGCGGTGTTCGCGGGTGATGGCGAGCCGTGTGAGGATGGCTTCGCCGTAGGAACCGCCCTGGAAGGGCATGGCTTCGGCGAAGGCCGCTTTGAGGCCTGTGAGTTCTGCGAGTCTGGCGGGGAGGTCGGCTCCGCGGGCGCGGGTGGTTTTCACATCGACTTCCTGGAGGGCGATGGCGTCGGGCCGGAGGATGCGGATGATTTCGGCGAGGCCTTCGTGCGGGTGGGAATTGTCCGGGCCGCGGCCGCCGAGGATATTCCATGAGACGAAGCGGAGGACCCGCTCCGCGCGGTTGGGTTCGGGGAGCGGGTCCGGCAGTTTCGGGCTGTTGGCCGAAGCGAGGAAGGGGGCGGCGGCGAGGAAGAGGAAGGCGAAGGCGCGCGTCATGGTGCAAGGGCGCGGCGGGCGCGGCCCTCGTCAACTCCGCAGGGGCGGAGGTCATGGCGCGGGAATCACTTCTTCTTTTCCTTGTCGGCCTCGCATTTGCAGAGCCATTCCGGGGCGCTGCAGCCCTCGCAGGTTTTCGTATTGTACTCCATGCGGGCGGTGATCGGTTTGGCATCGCTGGACGGGCGGAACTGGAGGATGAGCCAGTCTCCTTCCGCGACGACCGGGAGCGAAAAGCCCTGCGGTTCCGTTTTGACGGTGAGTTTGACTGGTTTGGCGCGGTTGCCGCTGGTGGCGGTGAGGGTCTGTGCGGTGACTGCGACTGGTTTCATGTCCTTGTCGAGGAGGGCGATCAGGAAGCGCCCGTCCTTGACCGTGACTTCGCCGTGCATCGACTCATCCTTGCTGAATTCGAGGATGCGGCCGCCGTGAGGACCGCGTTCGACGCCTTCGTGGGCGCAGCTGAGCGAGAGGGAAGCGGCGAAGGCGAGCGCGATGGCTTTCATGGTGGGTATGGCGGTGTGTTTCATGGTGCTGGTTTGGTTATGGATGGGTGTCAGGAGAGCGGGAGCGTTGCCGGGCGGCGGGAAGCATTTCTTCCGAAGAGCCAGAAGGCGGCTGGGGTGACGATGAGGTCGAGGAGGGTGGAACTGATGAGTCCGCCGGCGATGACGACGGCGACCGGGTGGAGGATTTCCTTGCCTGGTTCCCCGGCGGAGAGCACGAGGGGAACGAGGGCGATGCCGGCGCTGAGGGCGGTCATGAGGACTGGGACGAGGCGTTCGAGGGTGCCGCGGATGATCATGGCCTTGCTGAAGGATTCTCCTTCGTGATGCATGAGGTGGAGGTAGTGGCTGATCATCATGATGCCGTTGCGGGCGGCGACGCCGCCGACGGCGATGAAGCCGACGATGGTGGCGATGCTGATGTTGCCGACGAGGTGATTGGTTAGGGCGAGGCCTCCGATGAGGGCGAGGGGGATATTGAGAAGGACCTGGAGGGCGAGCGAGAGGCTCTGGAAGCAGGAGGTCAGGAGGACGGTGACCACGAGGAGGACGAGGGCAAAGGAGAGGCCGATGCGGCGGGCGGCGGCTTCGCGGGCCTGGAATTCGCCTTCGAAGCGGAGGGCATATCCTTCCGGGAGAGAGATCCTGCTGCGGGCGAGCGCTTCCCAGCGCTGGACGAGCGAGGCGAGGTCGCGCGAGTCGGTATTGGCGCTGATGACGATGCGGCGCTGGGCATTTTCGCGCCGGATCACGCTGGGGCCGGACGACTCGTGGACAGAAGCGACGAGGGACAAGGGGATGCGGCCGCCGGGGGTTTCGATGAGGAGAGTTGCGATGTCGGCGGGCTGGCGGCGGGCGGCTTCCGGGAGGCGGAGGACGAGGTCGAGCGGGCGCTGACCGTCGCGGAGTTCCGCGATGGTCTGGCCGCCGATGAGGGTGGCGACCTGCTGGCTGACATTGGCTGGCGTGAGGCCGTGGGTCCGGGCGCGGTCGCGGTCGACCGCGATGCGGAGCTGGGGGATGGGAACCTGGGCTTCGAGGGAGACGTCGGTGAGGCCGGGGACCATGCGGGCGAGGTCCCGGACTTCCGCTCCCTTGGCGCGGAGCACCTCGAGATCCGGGCCGGAGATCTTGACGGCGATTTTTGCGGAGACGCCGCTGAGCATGTGGCTGAGGCGGTGGCCGATGGGTTGACCGACATTGACGGCCGTGCCGGGGATGGCAGCGAGCTTGGCGCGGATTTCGGCGAAGACGGCATCGCGCGGGCGGCCGCCGCTTTTGAATTCCACGTCGAATTCGTTGACGCTGACCGGCATGACATGGTCGTCGCGTTCGGCCCGTCCGGCGCGGCGGCCGACTGAGCGGACTTCCGGGATGGACTGCAGGAGGCGGACGGCGGTTTCGCCGGTTTCGTTCGACTGGGCGAGTGATGTGCCGGGGGCAGCGACGAGCGAGATGGTGGCACTGCCTTCATTGAAAGTGGGGAGGAATTCCCGGCCCATGGCGGGGTAGAGTCCGAGGGTGGCCAGCAGGAGGATGCCTGCCATGGCGATGACGAGGGCTGGGGCTCCGAGAGCTGCGCGGAGGAAGGTGTGGCGGACGAGGCCCTTCATGGCGCGCACGACCGGGCCGTCGCGGTGGCTGGAGGCCCCGGGGCGCGGAGGCAGCAGAAACGAGCAGAGCGCCGGGATGACCGTGAGGCTGACCACGAAAGAAGCGGCCATGCTGGTGATGGTGGCGACCGCGATGGGCCTGAAGAGTCGGCCTTCGAGGCCTTCGAGACCAAGCAGTGGAAGGAAGACCATGATGACGAGGACTGTGGCGTAGAGGATCGAGTGGCGGACCTCGCGGGAGGCCGAGGCGATTATGCAGATGGCGGGGCGGGGTGATGGTGACGCGGCATTGGCGCGGAGTCGCCGCCAGACATTTTCGACATCCACGATGGCATCGTCGACGACCATGCCGATGGCGACGGCGAGGCCTCCGAGGGTCATGGAATTGACGCTGACTCCGGCGAGGCGGAAGACGAGCAGCGTGACTGCGAACGAGAGGGGAATGGCCGTGAGCGTGATGAGTGTCGTGCGGACATTCATCAGGAAGAGGAGGAGGACGAAGGCGACCATGATGGCGCCGTCGCGGATGGCTTCCTTGAGATTGGCGATGGCGTGGGCGATGAAGTCGCCCTGCCGGAAGAGGATTTCGGGGTGGACGCCTTGAGGCAGGGTGGATTCCAGCTCGCGGAGGGCTGCTTCGATTTCGCGGGTGAGCCGAAGGGTATCGGTGCCGGGGGCTTTGTCGATGCTGAGGATGACGCCCATGGTTCCGTTGATGCTTGCGTCGCCGCGCATGGGGGCGATGCCGGTGCGGACGTTGGCGACATCGCCGATGAGGACCGTCTGATTTCCCGAGCGGCGGACCACGGTGGCGGCGATGTCATCCGGGCGGACGGAAAGGTTGAGCTGGCGCACCATGATTTCGCGCGAGCCATCCTGGAGGTAACCGCTGGTGGCATTGCCCGAGGAGGCGGCAACTGCGCGTTCCAGTTCGTCCAGCGTGATGCCGCTGGCCGCCATGCGGTGGGGGTCGGGCTGGACTTCCAGCTGCCGGACGCCGCCGCCGATGGTGAGGACTTCGGCGACACCGCTGATGCTCTGGAGCCGGCGGCGGATGGTCCAATCCGCGAGCGCGCGCAGTTCCGGTGGGGTGGTGGATCCGTCATCGCAGCGGAGGCCCACGAGGAGGATTTCGCCCATGAGGGACGAGACTGGGGTCATGCCTGCCGTGACGCCTGCGGGCAGGCTGCGGAGGGTAGGTTGAAGGCGTTCCTGGACCTGCTGGCGAGCCCGCAGGAGGTCGGTTCCCCATGCGAATTCGGCGAAGACGAGGGAGAGACCGACATCGGAATCCGAGCGGAGGCGGTCGAGTCCGCCGATGCCCTGGAGGGCGGCTTCGATGGGCTGGGTGATGACGGTTTCTGTTTCTTCCGGGGCGAGGCCCGGGGCTTCGGTGAGGACGGTGACGGTTGGTTTCGTCATGTCCGGGAGGACCTCGACGGGGAGATGCGCGAGGGTGCCGGCCCCGGCGAGGAGGACGAGGAGGGCGGCTGTGAGGACCGCGGCGCGGTGGCGCAGCGAGAAGCGGATGAGGCCGTCGAGGGGTCCGGACGGCGCGGGCTCCGTGGTCGGGCTGGTTGTCACAGCGTGTCTCCTTTCCTGCGGAGGCTGAGCGAGGCGAGGAGGACGAGGAGGAAGGCGCTGGTGGTGGCGAAGAAGACCGCGTGGGAATTCCATGGAGATGGGGCTGCAGTGGTGTGGGCCGCGGAAGCCTTGGCGGCGGCGATCTGTTCCTTCGTCATTTCGCTGCCGTCTTCGTTGTGGGGATGGCCGTGAGCGGCGTCCATGGCTTCGCGCAGGCTGACGCTGCTGGTGGCCGAGGCGAGATTCCATGCGCCGCGGGTCACGACTTCGTCGCCCGGGAGGAGGCCGCTGATGATTTCGGCTGACTGGTCATTCTGGGTTCCGGCGACGACGGGAGTTCTGAGGAAGGCGTGATCGAGTTCGTAATCGCGCACCATGACGAAGTGGCGGCTGCCATCGCTGAGCAAGGCGGCGCGCGGGATCGAGAGGACACCGTCGCGGCGGCCTGTGACGATGGAGAATTCCGCGCGCATGCCGGGGCGGAGAAGTCGGTCGGGATTGGGAATGTGGAAGGCTGCTTCGAGGGTGCCGTCGAGAGGATTGGCTGCGGCGGCGAGGTGGGCGAGCGTGGCTTCGAAGACCTTGTCCGGGAACGCGGCGAGGCGGATGCGGGCCAGTTGTCCTTTGCTGAGGGTGCCGGCGAGGTGCTGCGGGACGTGCGCTGCGGCTTCGACGGTTTCGAGGCTGATGATTTCCGCGAGGGAATCGTCCGGGGTGACCGGCTGACCGGGGGCGATCTGTACGGATGCGACGATGCCCGAGAGGGGTGCGGGGAGCATGATGGTGGGCGGGGGGTCGCCGGGCTGGCGGCTTTCGATCCATGCGACTTCATCGCCCTCGCTGATTTCCTGGTCCGGGATGACGAGGACCGAAGCGGCGCGGCCGGGGATGCGGCTGCTGACGACGGCGCGTTTGCCGGGCAGGACTTTGATGGAGCCGAGTGCGAAGATGGTTTCTTCGAAGGTGGTTTCTTCAGCCTCTGAGGATTCGATCTGGAGGAGAGCGGCCTCTGTTTCGCGGAGTCGGACCATGTTCTGGAAGCGGGCCGATTCCTCCGCGGCGGAAGCGAGGGTGGTGACGATGAGGAAGCGGAGGAATTTCATGGCCGGGGCTGGGCGGTAGCGGATTCGAAGCGGATGCGGGCAAGGTGGAAGTCGCGCAGGACGTCGAGTCCGGCATGGCGGAGGGCGAGTTGCTGTTCGCGGGCGCGGAGGAGGGTGGTGAGCGGCGCTTCGCCATGCATCCATGCCTTTTCCAGCTGGCTGTTCTGTGCGGCGGCGGCTGGCAGGAGGGAGAGGCGGATGCGGGAGGCGAGGGAGGCGAGCGATTCCATTTCCCTGCGGCTGGCTTCCGCTTCTGCGGCGATCTGGGATCCGAGGGCGTGGAGTTCCGCGCTGGAGCGGCGGGCGGCGGCACGGGCGGCGGCGATTTCTCCTTCGTTGCGGTTCCAGAGCGGGAGGGGGAGTGAGAGACGGAGGCCTGCGAATCCGGTGGTCTGGGTGGATCCATTGGTGCGCTGATATTCTGGCCCGCCGGTGAGACCGGCCGACCAGTCCTCCCAGCGGCGGGCTCTGGCGAGATCCGCGGCGGTGGCGGCGGCATCGAGCCGGGCGAGTGCCAGCTGATAATCGGGACGGCCCTTCCATGCGGGGGTCCGGCTGGGGGCCGAGGGTTCGGGGAGGGAGCCAGCGAGGATCAGGGAGTCGGCTGGAGCGATGCCGAGC
>CAZSDE010000093.1:4376-9700 GCA_964605435.1 uncultured Akkermansia sp. | reverse complement strand
CGCGCGGGCAAGCCGTAACCAGGCTGCAGGTCAGGCGGCGACGGAGGCCGTTGTCCCCTCTTCGGCGACGAGGGAAATGATCACCGGTTCATCTGCGGCGGGGGTTACGGGCAAAGGGCGCAGGCCTGTGAGGGATGGACCGATGCCTGCCGTGGCGGTTCCATTCACGGCTCCGGGCGTGCCGCCATTGGCAGCAATGGGGAGCACATGAGTGCGTCCGAGCCGGTCGAAGTACTGCCGCACATTGAGTCTGGCACCGCCTGAGAGCCAGCGTGCCCGCAGCGACACTTCGTACTGACGACCCGTCACGAGGGCAGCATTGCCCGCGTAGGTGGCTTCGATCTGGTTGCCCTGGTATTCGCCGGGGCCGGAAGCGACGAGCCGCAGGACCGCATTGCCAGGATTGCCTGGTTCCGGCTGGACGGAGGAAGTCCGGTGATTTCCCAGCAGCCGCCAGCCCGTGGTTCCCGCGGAAAAGTCGCCATTCACGATGAGATTGGCACCAGTCACGGTGTCGGTGACTCGGATGTCATCGAGGAGGCATGAGCCGGGACCGTCGGCGAGGAGGAGATTGATTTCCTTCCAGAGCGTGGGGGATCCCGTGATGCCAGGGGCGTTGGTGAGGCGCCATGTGAAGGTCGTCCATGTGGCCCGGTTGGATTCGTCGCTGGCGGCCCATGAGGCGGGATGGCGTTCATCGGCGCGCAGGTCCCGCAGTTCGAGACTGGAGCCACCGCCATCCGCTGCAGCCGGCCATGGCTTGCCATCCGCATAGGGCACGGAACTGACCGGATTGCCTGCGGCATCGCGGAGGAGAATTTCCTCGCCGCGGCCCGAGAGATTTCCGTCCCATGGGCCGAACACGGTGGCCTCCGGAAGCCCGTGAACGAGCCGCACGGCGGCGGGGACTGCAGCGATCACGCAGCGTGCTCCCGCAGCAAGGGTGGCACCGGCGGGAAAGGTGTAGCGCACCGCGCGGTCGAGGCTCCAGCCTGCAAGGTCGGCGGCGCTGTCCGAACGGTTGGTCAGCTCGATCCATGCGCCCGCGAGGACCGTGGTTTCGGGGACAAGGGCGGCGGCAGGAGGTGAGTACATGATCTCGCTTATGACCACCTGACGGTTGAGGGTCACCGCGTTCGGCAGACCGGGAGACTCCGCAGCGAGGCGCAGCCACGGTCCGTTGCCATCAGGGAATCTTCCGCGCGCCGTCCCCGCCGCGCGGAAGGAATCGATTACTGTCATGCCATCAGGGCCCATGAGGACGAGCCTCGCTCCATCAGGCACCGTGAGGGGAAGCGACAGCATGGAGCCGCTGCCGAGCAACTGCGCGGGCAGCGGAGCATCGACGGTGACATCGCCCAGCACCATCCGGACAATGAATCCGGCGGTATCCGCGGCTGTCGTCCCGGCATTCATCACTTCCACCTGATCAGCAGAAACCTCATTGAGCACGAGCGGCGGCAGGACAGGAACGGGAAGGGATTCCGAAACCTCGAGGGCAGCCGCAAACACCGCGTCCTTCGTGTCCGGACCCACGGTCAGGGTCGCGGGAGCCCCGATCAGCCCATTGGCGGCTCCCCAGCGTCCCAGCGTGAGCGTGCCATCGGACGTCGGCCTGGCTAGCGCGGAGCCGGTGGCGAAGGTACTGAGCGCAAGGGTGAAACCCGGTTCGGCAGCAAAGAGCGGCGCGCCTCCGATATTGTCCAGAAACCATTCGATGCCCGCTCCAACACGCGCCCCGATGAAATAATCGGTGTTCGCCGCGAGGGTCACGGGAGTCACTGATTTGTAGCGCCAGCCCGCAAACCATGGATCCGTGCTCGTCACCGTGGCCGACGCAAGGAGGGCGCCAGACGCATTCCAGAGGCCTACCTGGATTCCCGCAGCCCCATTGAAGAAACCGTCGTCGTCCGCAAAACCAGTCAGCCCGTCCGCTCCATCGGGATCACTCGCATCATTGGCGGCATCGGCATCCTGGACGCCAAGGTGTGTGAGCGACTGCGCCTGATTTCCCGTGCGGATGCGCGACCCCACCGTGAACGGCCCTTCGGCGCGGGCCTGTGCCGGTGACGGTCCGGGGGTGTAGAAGAGGATCGGTTGACCTTTCTCAAGCGCCGCGGCCCGGTGCACTTCGACCGCCAGCAGGTTGTCGCCTGCCCGCAGCAGACCGGCCGGCACCATGAATTTCACGAGCGCGGGAGCCGCACGGTTCACGGAAGCCGCGGGTGTTTCCGGCGCGAGCGGTCCCGCGGGCAGGTTCGTCCGCAGCACTTCCACCCCGTTGAGCCAGACCGCCGCCCCGTCATCGACGCAAAGCTCAAGGGTCGCCGCCAGCTGACCATTTCCGCCCGCCCAGCGGAAGCGATGCCGGAAATACTGTGTCCAGCCATCCGCAGGCCAAGGCGACGCCGCACTCACCCCGGGCGGCAGCGGATCGTTGCCCAGCTGAAATCCAGCCGGAGCGCCCAGCCAGGCCGCATCATCAAATCCATCGCTCTGCCAGCCAGCCCCGGGGTCAGTAACTTCCACAAGAACCTTCCACTCCGCCCCAAGGGGAACCAGCTGCGTCTTCACGGGCGGGAGAAACGACGGGAAATTCTCCTGCCCCGGCGTTCCACCAACCATCCGCGAGGCAGCCCACGACGACGCTTTGGCACTGTCCGTGCGCAGAGCTCGCTTTGCCAGCGAAACTCCGCCCCCATCCGCGGCGGCCGGCCATGATCCGCCAGTCTCCCAGCGGATTTCGTCCATGACGCGGTCGCTGTTGTTGCGGAGCGTCAGCGTCCCCCCGCGGTTGGAGAGCCTGCCCTGCCACGGGCCGAGCGCTCCCGGCAGCGGCCCCGGATTGGCCGCCACGACCAGATACCCCCCGGCCGGAATCACCGTCTGCTCCGGAAACCGCCATTCCACTTCCCCGGAAAGCCGCCAGCCACTCACATCCACGTCCACCGCCATCTGATTCACCAGTTCCACCCACTCGCCCGCCGGGTCCGCTTCCCCCGCCGGATGGTACATCACTTCGTTGAAAACAATGACACTGTCAGCCCGCAGCACCATCGGCAGCAGCCCCAGTAAACTCAGTAAGTTTCTCATTTTCATCGATTCAGCAAATTCAGGATTCCAGCAGACCGCACCGTCGCGCCGCGGGATCGGCCAAGCCCCGGGCTCCATCCAATCAGATTCCCCCCACCCTGTCCACAACTCCGGGCGCCCGCCGCTGAACCACGCCACGTGGCAGCTGCTCTTCCAACCACCGCAAAATCCGGATCCGTTGCCAGGCCCACCCTGCATTTCCAGTATTTCCAGTGGCCATAAAATTCAGAAATATTAACTTTCAGGCAACTCAGGGGTTGCCCCGGGCACGCAAACCGCTACACTGCTGTCCCACCGCCATGAAGGAACTCATCACTCAGGGAGGCCCTCTCATTTTCCTGCTGCTAGGCTGCAGCGTCCTTGCCGTGGCGATTTTCCTCGAACGGTATTTCTATTTTCACAGATCCGGGATCGTCGTGCAGGATCTGCTGCAGGGTGCCGGGAACCTCATCGCGCGGAAGAATTACGTGGAAGCACTCACCGTCTGCGCCGGAACTCCTGGCCCGGTGGCCCGGGTCATGAAGTCGGTTCTCACCCAGCACAGCGCCCCGCGCGCCGACCTCAAGGAAATTGCCCAGGAAGCGGGCCAACTGGAAGTTCCGCGGCTCGAGCGCCACCTTCCCGTGCTGCTTTCGATTGCGTACATTGCTCCGCTGATCGGCCTGCTTGGCACCGTCCTCGGTCTCATCGATACATTCCTGCCCTTCACGCAGAATGGTTTTGCGACGGCCACGGAGATGTCCCGCGGCATTTACCGCAGCCTGGTGACTTCGGCAGCCGGGCTCGCCGTCGCCATCCCAGCCTACATCCTGTACGCGTACCTCTCGGCCCACGCCAAATCGTTCATGCACGACATGGAGCGGGCAGGCATCGAGGTGGTCAACATGATCATGCAGAGCCGCGAGAACACCGACATCGTCGCCTTCAAGGAAGGTGCCCGAGCCGTCGAAGAGGAAAAAAAACGGAAGGCATCGGGCGGTCCCACCCTGCTGCGCTGAGCGGGCGACCGGCAAATTCTGCGATCCATGAAGCTGGAAAGCTCAATCCGCATCCGGCCGGACTTTCTCTACCTCGCCCCCCTCCTCAATGTGGTTGGGCTGCTGCTCCTCTTCTTTTTGCTCACATCTGGCCTCGTAGTCAAATCCGGAGTCCGCGTCACCCTGCCGGTCGGCAATTCCAGCTACAAAGCCAACGAAGCGAACCACGTGATCACGATCACCGCGGGCGACGCCCCGTCGATCTACCTCAATCAGTCACCCGTGGCCCTCGGCGACCTGCGGGCACAACTGGAAGCACTCCGACGGGAAGCCCGCTTCGTTCTCATCAATGCCGACGCCCTCGCCCCAGTCGGGTTGGTCGACCAGGTCACGGAAGCAGTCCTTGCGGCCGGCTGCGAGGCGGCCCGCGGCATGCGCCTGCCCAGCGAATGATGGCTCTGCGGCCCCCCTGACGGAGGGGGATCCGTTTCCGGCATCCCCACGCGTCCGGCATCCCCCCGCGTCCGGTGATCCCCCCGCGCCAGAATCCGGACTATTTTCCGCCGGATCCAAAAAACCGCTTGGCAACCCGCTGAACCCCGCTACCAATCTTCCATCCGAATCATCGGTTATGGGGTATTAGCTCAGTTGGTAGAGCACCACAATGGCATTGTGGGGGTCAGCGGTTCGAGTCCGCTATGCTCCACCACCTTCCGCAAGGAATCGTGTGTGGAGAGAGGCCCGCAGGGGCACAGAAACAGTTTGAAAGACCCTTGGTGAACGAGCTGCACTTGCTCGACGGTGCGCTGCACATTCATGGCTTCCGATAGCCGGAAACGACCTCCTTCGCGGCAACTCACGGCATCACCATTCCATCCGCCCCGCTCATCAGTCATCAATTCCCGGAATCCGGTGCCGCCACGGAAGCACCTTGGAATCCAGATCCGCTGCCTCGGTCTTCAACCGGTTCTTGGGTCAAGCCACCGCTGCTTCACTGGAAGGATCGCCCTCCCGGGCATCGAACTGCATGCTGTAGAGCTTCCGGTAGATATCGTTGCCCTGCAGCAGTTCCTCATGGGTGCCTGCGGCCATGACGGCTCCCGCTTCCATGACCACGATGACATCGCTGCGGATCACGGTGCTCAGACGGTGCGCAATCGCGAGCACAGTCTTGCCGCGCGAGAGGTCGCGGATGGCTTCCTGGATGTGACGCTCGGATTCCGCATCAAGCGCCGAGGTGGCCTCGTCGAGCAG
>CAZSDE010000093.1:0-4366 GCA_964605435.1 uncultured Akkermansia sp. | reverse complement strand
GCGCTGCCGCTGACCACCACTCAGCATCCTTCCGCTGTCCCCGATGACGGTCTCGTACCCCTGCGGCTGCTCCATGATGAAGTCGTGCGCATGAGCCCGCCGTGCCGCCTCCACGATCTCCTCGCGCGTGGCGTCGAGCCGACCGTACCGGATGTTCTCGAAGATGGTGTCGTGAAACAGAAAGACTTCCTGACTGACCACGGAAATCTGATTGCGGAGCGATTCCTGGGTCAGCCCCCGGATGTCGTGACCATCGAGCAGAATCCGTCCGCCATGAGGATCGTAGAACCTCAGCAGCAGCGAAAAGAGCGTGCTCTTCCCCGCCCCGGAACGCCCCACCAGTGCAACGGTCTGCTGCGGTTCAATCTCCAGGGTGACATTGCGCACAGCCGGCTGATCCTTCCGGTAGAAGAAGGTCACATCCTCGAAGGCAATCCGCCCGGCCGCCGCAGTCAGCGCCACAGCCCCCGGTTGGTCGGCCACACGCACTTCCCGGTCCATCAGTTCGAAAATCTTGCTGGTGGCAGCGAGCGTCTTCTGAAGCAGGAGCGGAATCCGGCTGAGCGCCTTGGCCGGAGGATACAGCATCACCAGTCCACCATTGAGAGCAATGAATTCAGAAGCCGGCATGCCGTTCATCCACACATACACGAGCGCCCCGGCCACCCCCATGGACGCCACCACCTCCACCAGCGGACCAACCCCCTCGAGCGCCTTGCGCCACCGCATCATGCTCCGCAGCATCTTCTGATTCGATGCCGTGAACCGCGAAACCTCATACTCCTCCCGGTTGTACGCCTTCACCTCGCGGATGCCGCTGAAGGCTTCCTGCATGATCACACTCATGGCCCCAGCCTCTTCTTCTTCCTCAGCCCCCGCCCTGCGCACCTTCCGACCCACCAGAACCACCGGAATGATGCACAGCGGAAACAGCACGAAACTCATCAGGGTGAACTTCCAGTCGATCAGAAACAGCACCAGCAGCGCACTGATGATCGAAATCGGTTCCTTGACCACCTCCCCGGCCACACTCGTGAGCGCCTGCTGCGCTACCCTCGTCTGATTCAGAATCGTCTGCAGCAGGTCCCCATAGGTCCAGCGCGCGATGGGCCCGACTCAGCGCGTCCACCTGCGACAGCACCCTCGAAAAGAGATTCCCCCGGATGTCATCAAGCACCCGCAGGCTCACCCACGTCAGACAGTACGTGTTGAACCAGCCGAACACCGCCCGCACCAGCATGAGCCCGGGAATCATGGCACAGAGCAGCACCACCGACAGGAGCGACTTCGGCGGAGGAGCCGCTTCCTTCAGATTGAGAACATCCGTGAACTTCCCGGACGCCACCTCGCTCCGCATCGCCTCGATCTGGGCTACGCGCGAACGTTTGTCGGATTCGGTCTGCGCCAGCAGATACCGCGCCCACAGGGTCCGGTGACGCCGCTCGGCTTCCGGAAGATTCAATAACTGCTGCCAGCTCGCCCGCGCCTGCGCCAGATGCGCAGGCTGCAGGTCACGCCGGAAAACGGTCGCCACCCCGCTCCGGAGACGCTCCACAAGTCCCACCGCCGGAGCCGCGGCCTCGGGAGCCCCCGTGAGCATGGCCCGCTCTCCTTCCAGCACGAGACGGAATTCAGCCGGCAACAGGGGATCGATCGGCTGCACCGCCAGCGGATCCACCCCGCCCGCAGGCTTCCCCCTCAGGCGGCGCGCCGCAATCTGCGCCCGGAAATCCTGATACGACTGCACGGCGGACTGCTGCTCGGCGGCATTCAGGGCCCGCACCCCCCTGCCCCCCTCCGAGGGTATCTGCACGGCTTCCACCGCGGCCCGTACCTCAGGCAATTCAATCTCGGCATTCCAGTCTTCCGCAAGGGTGGCCCCATGCCGACCCGCAGGTTCTTCCTTCGGCAGAACTTCACTCCCCACATGATGCACCGCCGCCACCATCAACCCGTTGAGCACCCCATAAACCGCACCCGCCAGCAAACCGAGCACAAACCGCTTCCGGTACGGTTTCAAATACCCCAGCAGGCGACGGTACGGCTCGCGCGCCGCCGAGACGAATTCGCCAGCCGACATGTTCGCAATCTCTTTGCGGGAAACTTTCTTCATGCTCTCAATTGATTCCTCTGGCCCCGCCTCCGGCAACCGTCACCGCGGAATCCCCCCCAGCGTGGGGTCGCCCTCCTCCCGGCGCAACAGGTCATCAACAGCCGCACAAACCCGCTCCACCGGAAGATCGGCCATCGCGGCCCGCGCCTGCCGGGGCGAACTCCGGCCCTCGCCATCCCGACCATGAAGAACACGCGCCAGCCCGTGCCGCGGTGCCCAGTGCCATGGATTGGTCGGCCCGAACAAGGCCACCTGCGGTCGCGCCCAGGCCGCCGCAAGATGCATCACGCCAGTATCAACCGTCACCACAAGCCGGCTCCCCTCGACCACCGCCGCCAATTGCCGGAGATCCAGCCGCCCGCTCAGATCCGTAAAAGCCAACCCGGCCGAGCGCATCGCCTGCACCGCTTCAGCCTCCCTCGGATCCCGCCCGCCAGTCACCACCACAGGCCAGCCAAGCGTGCCGCCCACATGCGCAAGAAGTTCCGCCCAGCGACCGTCGGGCCAGTATTTCTCGCCGCGCGCCGTCCCCGGATGAAAGAGCACATACCGCGCCGGTAACCCCGACACCCCGGCGGTCCCAGCCGACCGCAGGTGCCCGCTGTCGCCTGCGGGGAGCACAGCCGGGAAGACTTCCCGGACGAGGGCTTCATGAAAGTCCACCGTGTGCAGGTCCCGCACCACCGCCCCACTCCGCCGGTTCCACGCCCGCCGCCGCAGCCCGTTCACCGCAAACTTCTCCCAGCCAACCCGGACCGGAGCCCGGCTCAGCAGGCACAGCATCGCCGAACGATCGCTGCCCGTGAAATCAAGGACCACATCCCAGCCGCCCGCCGCCACCCGCCGCAGCAAACCGAAATTCAGCCGTCCCGCCCGCCACACGAGCACCTCGTCGGCAGGCAGCATCGGCCCCAGTTCTCCACATACCCCGGACAGCACCAGCGTCACCCGAACCTCCGGCGCAGCCTGCCGCAGCGACGCCAGCGCAGGAGCCGTCAGCACGGCGTCCCCAATCCGCTTCATCTGCAGCACAAGGATCCGCTTCATGCCTCAGAAGATTTCCCGGGCCCGGCCATACGCAGCCAGCACCCGCTGCCGGTAATGATCCCATGTGAAATGCCGCTCCACCAGCCGACGCGCCTCCCGCCCCCTCCGCGCTGCCTCGTCCCGATCCCGCGCCGCCGCTTCCATCGCGCCAGCCAGCGCATCGGCATCATCCGCCGGAACCAGCCACCCAGTCGTCCCATCCACCACCGCATCTCCACTCTCCCGCGTCGCAATGAGCGGCAGACCACAGGCCGCCGCCTCAAGGGTCGCCTTCGCAAATCCCTCGCACTCACTCGGAAATACAAAGGCCGTCGCCCCACTCAGAACCGACCCCACATCCCGCACAAATCCCGTCAGCGTCACCCCTGCAGGCAATTCCCGCAATTCCCCGCGCAGTTCGTCATGCACCGAACCCGCCAGCACCAGCTCCGCATCCCGCCACCCCAGCCGCCGCCACGCTTCCAGAATCCGATGCACGCCCTTCCGCCGGATCAGGGCCCCCACAAAGACAAACCGCAGCTTCTCCCGAGGCTCCGATGGCCGGAACTTCGCCACATCAACCCCTCGCCCCACATAATGCAGCCGCGCCTCCGGTACCCCCACCGCCCGGAAGGTCCCCGCCGCACAAACCGATGGCATCAGCAGCAAGGTCGCCAATTCATACTCCATCAGCACCTGCTGACGCGATACCAGCATGCGCTGACTCCACCAGGCCCACCCCCGCAGCTTCCCCGCCTCCCGCTCGCTCTTCGTCACAAAGGGCTTCACCCGACCTTTGTTCCGGTGCCACGTCGGAATGTCGAGCACCGAAGGAATCCCCACTTCGGCCGCCGCCAGCAGACTCCGGAAGGCATCCCCACTCCAGCTGTGCAGAAAATCATGCGCCCCTTTCGCCACCACCCGCGCCACGACCCGGTCGACCCATTGCTTCTTCACCCCGTAATACCGCTCACTCCCCAGAAACGAAGCCAACCGCGCCGGCTGCAGCCAGCCACTGTGAACCTTGCCCGACGGAATCTCCCGCTGCTGGTCCGCATACGCATAAACCGATCCCAGGATCCCAGCGCGCTGCGCCGCCAGCGCCCCCTGCAGCGAGGTCACATCCAACCCACTCCCGCCCAGCCGCGCACTCGTCGCATACAGTAAACAGCCCGGCAGACCCGCCGGACCCGGACCGGGTATGATGAACCTGTTCACTGAACGAGT
>CAZSDE010000092.1:7053-9703 GCA_964605435.1 uncultured Akkermansia sp. | reverse complement strand
AGCCGGAACCGTGGGGCAGTTCCATGTCGTGGCGAAGAATGCCAGCGGAGCGGAATCGCTGCTGCCGTCCGGTGGTCCGGAATCGCGGGCGCTTTATGTGACTGATGACGGCCAGCGTTCGGTGGTGCGGGCGCGGGATTTCCGGGTGGTGATGCGCCCGGATGATGCTGCCGAGATGCTGCAGCCACTCAATCTTCTGAGCAATGCGCTGCGCGGGGCGACTCTGGTGGTGGGCGGCCGCGATGTTTTCTATGATGCGGGCATCCGCCTGCAGGGAAGTGCGGCTGGCCGGGCGCGCGATGGCACGGACTATCAGGGATTCAACGTCGAACTGCCCATCGACCAGCCGTACCTCGGAATCTATGGGAGCATTGGATTTGACCGGTCGGGTCGGGCCCCGGCGGTGCGGCGGCCGGATGAAATCTATGGCAAGCATCTGTTCCACCGGGCTGGGCTTCCGTGCACCCGGGATGACCTTGCGTATCTGGTGGGGCCGACCGCAGTCTACAGCGGTGCGTGCATTCTGCAGCTCAACGGCTACAATGGCGAGTTTGCGGACGACCAATTCGGTGTCGAGGGCAGTGTGTTCAATTTCGATGGAACGTATGAACCGACGACCACGACGACGGCCGGGAATGTGGAGAGTCTGAAGAATCCGGTGCCCTTTACGCATCACATGACTGATCTGACGTGGATCGGGAGTGACAAGGAACACTACCGTGGGTTCTATGACATCCGGGTGGGCAAGGACCGAGACGATTATGGTCCGCTCATGGCGATGTGTCAGGCTATGTCGCTGACGGGGACGGCGCTGGATGCGGCGACGCGGGAACGGATTGATGTGGATCAGTGGCTGCGGTGCACGGCCCTCGTGAATCTGCTTGGTGTGGACGATTCGTGGTTCACGGGTGGTTTTCCGCACAATGCGAGGTTCTTTGTGCCGACGGAAGGCCGTGCGGTGCTGCTGCCATGGGACATGGACTTTCTCCTTTCGAAGGCCGTCAACTCATCGGTTAACATGACGACCAACAATCTGCGCAAGCTGACGCAGCTTCCGGCGAACAACCGGGCGTACCTTGCGCACGTGCGCGATCTTTGTCAGACTGTGCTTGATCCTGCCTATGTGAGCACGTGGCTGACGCATTATGGCAGTGTCACCGGGCACGACTATGCGGGGTCGGTGGCATGGCTGGCGCAGCGGCGGACCAATGCGCTGGGGCAGTTGCCGCCTGCGGTGCCGTTTGCGGTGAGCACGAATGGTGGTGCGGATTTTCAGGTCGATGCTCTGCGGGTGACGCTGGCGGGGACTGGCTGGCTTGATGTCAATGCGGTGCGGCTGGCGGGGAATCCGGTGCCGTTGGTGCTGACGTGGACGAGTCCGACCGCATGGCGGGTGGAAGTGCCACTGGGATCCGGGCCGAACGAACTGGTGCTGGAGGCGCTGGGTCGCGATGGAGCGGTGGTGGGAACCGACCGGCTGACGGTGACGAGCACGGTGGCGGGGCCATCGGTGCGGGAATTTCTGCGGATTGCGGAAGTGCATTATCATCCAGCCGATCCGGTGGCGGCGGCGGAACTGGCGGTCAGTGCCGATGCGGACGACTATGAATTCATCGAATTGCTCAATACGGGCACGGAAGTGCTGGATCTGAGCGGTGTGCGGTTCACGCAGGGGATGAGTTATGCCTTTCCGGCGGGCGCGCAGCTGGCGGGCGGGGCGCGGCTTGTGCTGGTGCGTCATGCGGCTGCCTTTGCGGCGCGCTACGGGACGGCACTGGTGCCGGCGGGGTCGTACGGCCCGGCGCGGCTGAGCAACCGCGGGGAGACGCTGACGCTCGTTGATGGGGCCGGGGTGGTCATTCATTCGGTGACGTACCGTGATGCATGGTCGCCGCTGAGCGATGGCGGTGGTCATTCTCTGGTGGTGCGTGGTGGAGCGGCGGCGGAAGTCGATGGGGCGGCGGGCTGGGGGCTCGGAGGAATTGGCGGAAGTCCGCTGGCGGCGGGTGGTCCGGCGCTGAGCGAGTTTGCTTTGTGGCAGCATGAGCATTTCAGCGCCGAGGAACTTGGCGATCCAGGGATCAGTGGTCCGCTGGCCGAGGCACGGGGCGATGGGGTTTCCAATCTGCTGCGTTATGCGTTCGGGCTGAGTCCGCGCGACGAGGCTGCTGCCGTGCTGCCAATGCTGACGCCTGACGGAGACGGTCTGCGTTTTGAATACAGACTGCTCCGGCACGCGGCTGATCTGGACGCGGTTGTGGAGCAGAGCGATGACCTTGCGGCATGGCGGGCTGCGGTGGGACAGCCCGTGGTGCTGGGCGATGCGGGTGGCGAGACGCAGCGGTTTGCGCAGCCGCTGGCGGTGACTGGTCCGCGGGGTCAGGCCCGGCTTTCCGTCAGGCTGCGGTAGAGCAGCGCGCCGGTGGTTTTCCGGCTGTTCAGCGTTTCTTGGCCTGGGCGAAGCGGGCGCGGCGGCGTTCGGCCTCTGGTGCTTCTTCGGATGATGGGTCGGCTGCGGTGGTGGCAGTGGTGTCCGTGGGAGAATCCGCCGGGAGGGTGGCTGGTGAGGGCGGCGCTGACGGTCCCGCGTCAGTGGCTGTGGCCGTCCGGTGTGGGCGGCGCGGGGGCAAGCGGAGGCGTTTCCCGGTGC
>CAZSDE010000092.1:0-7043 GCA_964605435.1 uncultured Akkermansia sp. | reverse complement strand
AAGGGGTGCAGGGGAGCGCTGTGCGATGCCGGCCCCGATTGGGGCCCAGGGAGGATTGACGGGGCGGGATGCAGCGGGCGCATCGACCAGTTTTGCCGTCAGCAGCTGCTGACGGAGCGGGGGCCAGCGGCGGCGTTTCCCGGTGCGGCTGAAGGAGCTTTCCGTGAGGGAGAGGCCGAGCACGAGGGGGAGGAGGAAGGTGCGGAGACTGGCTGGCGCGCGCTGCGGTGGGCTGAGCCATGCCGAGCGGAGTTCGGTGAGTTCGCGGCCGCCGCTGGCTCCTGCGGCTGCGAGCAGTTCGAGACGTCTGGCGGGGTTGGTCTGCCATTCGGTGTCTGCGCCCACGGCGCAGGGACCGAAGGGGAGGGCATGGGGTCCGGCGGTGACGGCTCCGCGGATGAGTTCGCCTTCGTTTAGTTCCGTGGTGCCGTGCCATGATCCAGGAGCGATGCGTTCCCATGCGATGTCGCGTTGGTTTTCCGCGCGCGGGCCAGATGCCAGAAAGAGTCTGGGGGCGGTGGTGGCGAACATTTCGTTCCATGAGGGATCGTGCTGGAGGGTCACGGAGAGGCTGGTGCCTTCGGTGGTCCAGCGGAGGCCGAGGCCGTCTGGGATTTCGTCGCCCATGAGCCAGCGGGCGAGGGTGAGGAGGAAATTGCGGCCGTCGGGCCATTGGCGGGCGGCGGTGGAGAATTCTCCGGCGAGGGGGAAAGCGATGGCGGCGGTGCGGCCGGTGCCGCGTCGGCCCCATGCGACGAGCGGGGCAGCGAATTCGTCGGTGGTGACGAGCCCGGGGGAAGCCCATGGGCGGCGGTAGGAAAGGTTGTAGGCGTCGGTCTCGGCGAGCCATGCGAGTGGCTGCGGTGAGATTTCCTGCCATTGTCCGGTGGGGGTGGCTGGAGTGGGGTCGGTCAGGAAGAGGGAACGGGCGACGGCGATGGTTTCTGCGGTGAAGATAGAGGGCAGGTCTTCGGCTGAAGCGGAGAAGAAGGTGCGGCCCTTGCCGAGGCTGGCGATTTCTTCGAGGAGGGCGGCGTCGGGGTCGTCGCGGGTGCCGAGAGCGATGACGCTGACGGAGGCTCCGGCGTTGGTGATGGCGGCGAGGGTTTCGCGGTAGCTGGCGGGTTCTTCGGCATCGGCGGCGTCGGCGAAGAGGATGATGTGGCGGGTGGCGGCGGGGGAACTGCGGATCTGTTCCCATGCGGCGGCGAGGGCTGTGCCGATGAAGATTCCGCCGCCTCCGCTGCTGATGCCTTCGGTCCGGCGGATGAGGCTGCGGCGGGTGCTTTCGTCGCCGATTCCGGTGAGCGGGATGATGGATTGGGCGTCGGTATCGACGGCGAGGACGGCGGCGGCGTCCTGCGGGCCGAGGAGGCTGATGGCGCGGGCGGCACCTGCATTGGCGAGTTGCATTTTCGTGCTGCTGCCCGCGTAGGCCGACATGCTGCCTGATCGGTCGAGCGCGATGGCGAGGGCGGTCTGGAGTCTGACCACGTCCTCGCGGAGTTCCATGGAGACTGGCAGGAGGGGGTCGGCGGCTGATTGGCACCATCCACCTGCGCCGAAGCTGTAGCGTCCACCGGCCATGAGGAGACCGCCGCCCTGGGTTTCCACGAAGAACGGGAGGGAAGCGGTGAATTCCGGCGGCACTTTCCATGCCGGCACGTTGTTCAGAATGACGGCGCTGCAGCCTGTGAGGATCCCGGGTCGGAGTTTGGCGGGGTCGGTGACCGTTTCCACGCGGAACTGTGTGGCGAGCGTGGCTGCAGTGGGATCGTCCGCGTATCCCGTGATCAGGAGGAGGCGGGGTTGGTCGGCGAGTTCGATCCATGCGTCGCGGCGGTTGTTGCCTGGGCGTGGATCATTCGGCGGTGAAATGAGGATTTCGTAGCGGTGACTGCCTGCGGCGGTGAGTCGGTCCGTGAAGCGGGGCTGGGCGCGGCCGTTGCGGAGTTGCGTGGTGGAGCGGTGGATCACGGCTCCATTCCGAAGAATGGCGATGGGGATGCTGGCGTCGGATGGCCCTGTGATGTCGGCTTCGATCAGGAATGGTTCCCCGGAACGGCTGCGTGGCGGCAGCGAGATGCTGCGGACTGCGAAGTCGCGGTCTGTCGGTGGATTGAGGAAGCGGACATCGAGCGGGACGCCTGCGGCGGACAGTTCCGCGCCGATTCCTGCGAGGGATTCTGTGCTGAAGCCATCGGTCAGGGCGAGCAGGCGGTTTGGTCTTTGTTCGTTCCGGAGTGCGAGGGCGGTGCGGATGGCGAGGGCGGTGCGGGTGAGGCCGCGGTTGCCCGGGAAGGCCGGGCTGCTGCTGCCGGGATCGCGCGGGAGGGCTTCAGCGGCGAAATCGATCCACCGGATCTGATGGTCTGCGGACGGCTGGCTGCTGCCGAGGAGTTTTTCCCATTCCGGGAGTGAGGCTTCCGCGGCATCAGCCGTGCTGGCCGAGCGGTCCACGAGCACCCAGAGGTCGGTGCCGTTAGGCTGGAGTCCTGCCGTGGGGTCGGCGAGCGTGGTGATGACGAGCGCGGCGATGATGCAGCGGAGCGGCGGCCGCAGGAAGCGGCCCCATGCGGTGGCGGCGATCAGGGCGAGACCTGGCAGAAGCAGGAGCCATGCAGGCGCATTGAAATGCATCGCCGTGGGTCAGCTGGGGGATTGGTCAGGATTCATCCTGGGGCTCATCCTCGGGCCTATCCTGGGGCTCATCCGGGGATTCTGCGTTCGTTTCCGGTGCGGGCGGCGGGGCCGTGGGAGGGAGCGCGGCTGGCATGGGCAAGCCGGCCTGTTGTCTGAGGTTGGCGATCTGGCGGTCGAGCGACCCGATGCGGTCGCGGGTTTCCGTGAGCATGGCGGCGACGGCGTTGCGCAGTTCGGTGGTTTCCGTTTCGCTGAGAGAATCCGGGATGGTGAATTCCGCGCCGCCGGGGCGGCGGTAGAATTCGAGGGCGGTTTCGAGGTCGACGGTGCGGAGTTCGTCGCGCTGCATGGCGCTGGCGACGCGGTCCTTCAGGGGAGCAGGCTGCTCCGGTGGGAGAGCGACAGGGGACGACTGGCGGGCGATTCTGCGTTCGAGGAGGCGAACGAGGATCTCGCGTTCGATGGTGAAGTAGCCTCGTTCGAGGAAGTGGAAGAGGCTGGTGAGGCGGCTGAGGTCGAGGGATTCCGGATCGAGGTCGAGGAATGAATCGAAGTGATTGTCGAGGTGGATCTGCTGGAGTTGCTGAAGTTCCTGCTGGAGCGAGCTGACTTGTTTCTGGACGCCCTGCCATGCGGTGACCCACTTGATGAGTTCCGGCTGCGGGTGCGGGGTGCGGCGGGGCTGCGGGGTGGGTGGAACGAATCTTCCGGCGGGTGGCGGGGGTTCCGTGACGGGACGGCAGGCCGGCCCCGCGAGGATGGCGGCGAGCGTGGCAACGGAGAGCCGGGGCAGTGGGGTCATGGTTGGGCCCGGAGGTCGAAGCAGAGCAGGCGGGCCGGCTTGCCATTGAGTCGGTCCGGTTCGTTCTGGCTTACGTAGAGGAGGCCGTGACTGAGGGCGGGCAGGGTCCAGCTCTGGGTGGCGACAAATGGCTGGCAATGGCTGCTGACGGTGGCCGATTCCGGCGAGAGGTTGAGCCAGCAGAGGGTGCCCCATTCGCCTAGGCAGAGGAAGCGTCCGTCCACGCGGAGGAGACTGCCGCGGAAGAGACCGACGGGAATTTCCTGACCGTCCGGCGACTTCATGGGAAATGAGAACTGTTTCTTCCAGCGGAGCGTGCCCGAGTTGGCGTCGAGGCAGACGAGCTGGCAGGAACGTTCCTTTTCGCCACTGAAGCCGTAGAGGTGGCCGTCGTGGTAGACCGGTGTGGTCCAGTGGCTGGCGAGGTCTTCCGATTTCCATGCGGGTTCCCATGACTGGTCATCTTTCATGGTGAGCATGACGCCACCGTTGCAGGGGCTGTCGCGGTCGATGTATGCCTGCGAGAGGAAGACGCGGTTGGGGCCGCAGAGGACTGGGCTGGCGGCATTGACGCTTGGGTAGCGCCGGGCGCGCCAGAAGAAGGGTTTGTCCGACTTTCCGCTGGCGGGGTCGATGCTGAGGAGGCCGCCGGTGGCGGGGTCGGATTTGCCGCCTGCGAAGACGAGGATGCGATCCTTGCCATGGAGCCTGGCACTGATGGGGGAAGCGTAGCTCTGGCCCCATGCGTGGCTGGTCGTCCAGCGGAGTTTGCCGGTGGCGAGATCGAAGGCAGCGACGCAGCGGTCTTCCGAGCCGCCGAGATTGACGATGACGAGGTCCTTGTGGACGAGGGGAGAGGCACCGGATCCGAAGAAGTATTTGGGGACACCGAAGTCCGTTTCGCAGTCATGTTCCCATACGAGATCCCCGTTGGCGGCGTTCCGGCACTGGAGCCGGCTGGTGACGCCGAAGGTGATGACTTTCTCCCCGGCGACGACCGGGCCCGCGCGCGGGCCGCTGCCGTATCCGAAGTCGTCGGCGTAATCGATGGCGTAGCTATGCGACCAGAAGCACTGGCCGGTGACGGCGTCGAGGCAGTCGATGGTTTCGCGGCTGTTCCGGTTGTGGAAGAGGAAGAGTCGGCCGGCGGCAATGGCTGGGCTGGCGTAGGATTCGCCGCGGGTGCATTCCCAGACGAGTGGTGGTCCGGTTTCCGGAAAGCTGGTGAGGAGGCGGGTTTCCGGCGAGGCCGGGTGGTCGGCTGGGCCGAGGAAGCGAGGCCAGTCCGAAGTGACGGCGTCGGTGGCGAGGGTTGAGGGAGCCTTGTGGGAGGTTAGGCCGTCCCATGGGGTGGCGGCGGCCGTGGTGGCGAGCAGCAGGAGGCAGGCAGCCGTCAGGGAGGCCCGGGTGGCTGGGAGTTGCGGGTGGGATGGTTCAGTCGGCATGGCAGACGTCGCGGATGGCGGAATGGAGGGCTTGGATGGCCGAGGAGATTTCTGCGGTGGTGATGCAGAGAGGCGGCATGAAGACGAGCGTATCGCGGACCGGGCGGGTGAGGAGACCGTATTTCCGTGCCGCTGTGCAGATGCGGGCACCGGTCTGGAGTTCGGGAGGGTACGGGGTTTCGGGGGCACTGACGATGTCGATGCCGGCGATGAGGCCGCACTGGCGGGTGGCTGCGATGTGGCGGGGATGGTTCTGCGACAGTTGGTGCAGTTCCGTGGCGAGGTGGGCGATGAGGGGCTGGATGCGCTCGAGGGTGTTTTCTGCGGCGAAGGTGTCGAGGGAGGCGAGGGCGGCGGCGCAGCCGAGCGGATTGGCACTGTAACTATGTCCGTAGTAGAACGTTTTCTGTTCCGCGGGCGAGCCGAGGAAGGCCGAGAAGATGCGTTCGGTTGTCATGGTGGCGGCGAGCGGCAGGAATCCTCCCGTGAGGCCCTTGGCGAGAGCAAGGATATCGGGAACGACGTCTTCATGCTGGCAGGCGAACATGCGTCCCGTGCGTCCGAAGCCCGTCATCACTTCGTCGGCGATGAGAAGAACCCCGTGTTTCCGGCACCATGCGTGCAGCTGGGCCAGCATGCCCGGCGGCCAGAGGCGCATGCCGGCGGCTCCCTGGATGAGAGGTTCGATGACGACCGCGGCCAGTGAATCTCCGGTTTCCGCGGGGAGGGCAGCGAGATCTGCCATGCGGTGCACGAGCAGGGAGTCGGGGCCGAATCCCCGGAAGCGGTCGTGAAAGGCTGGGATGCCGCCGAGTGAAGCGGCCCCCATGGTATCGCCGTGGTAGGCGAGCGAGAACGAGGCGAAGCGGCGGCGCTGCGGCTGGCCGATGAGTTGAAAGTATTGGAGGGCGAGTTTGAGTCCGCATTCGATGGCGGTCGAGCCATCGTCCGAGAAGAAGACGCGGCTGAGTGAATTTACCGGCCAGAGCGAGACGAGCGCTTTGGCGAGGCGGGCGGCGGGGGCATTGATGAAGCCGAGTGCCGAGACATGGGCGATTGACTGGAGCTGATTGGTGATGGCGTTGGTGATGGCTGGATGGCGGTGACCGTGAATGCAGGTCCAGATGGTGCTGTTGCCATCGAGGTACTGTCTGCCCGCGTGATCGCGGAGCGATGCGCCCGAGCCGTCGGTGATGATGAGTGGGTGGTGGTCCGGGTCGCACCATTCCTTCATCTGGGTGAAGGGATGCCAATGATGGGCCTTGTCCGCGGCGATGATTTCCGCGGCTTCCTGTTCCGTCATGGTGGCGGGTGGCGGAGTCATTTCAGGGAAGTGAGCCATGCCATGAGATCGCGGATTTCGCGTGGTGTGAGGATGGTAGCCACGGAAGGCATGGGGCTGGCGGGTTCACTGACCGAGGCGATGGCGGCGGTCGGGATGGGAAGGAACCGGGAACCGGTGTCGAGAATGGTTTCCTTGGCATTCCGGCGGGTGATGTGGCCGCTCCGGATGGAGCCATCGGTCAGGGTGATGGAATGTCTTGCGAAGCGTGGCTGGCACTTGAGCGATGGGGAGATGAGGGCTTCGAGGATGGCGGAGGGGCTGAGGCGGCTGGCGAGGCCATCGATTTCCGGTCCGGTGGATCCGCCGCGGGCATTGATCTGGTGGCAGGAGAGGCACTGGGCGGACGGGTGGGATTCGAAGATGATGCGGCCGAGAGCCGGGTCGCCGCCGGCCTGGGTCATCCGCCAGCGGGCCAGGGGGTCGAAATTGCTGCGCAGGGAGGCGTCCCATTGTTCGAGCCAGCGTCTCCAGCGCGAGCGGGGTTCGTGGTCGCGGCTGGTGAGGGCTTCGAGGATTTCGACATGGCAGGCGGGGTCGGGCTGTCCGAGGATCCAGCGGGAGACGACGAGGCCCCAGAGTTGTTCGCTGTCGTTTCCCTGGTAGCGGTCGAGAGCGCGCAGGACGGTCTGCAGTTCCGGGACCGTGCCTGATTCCAGCGAACTGGCGAGCGGGGAAGGAAGGGAGCCAGGGGATTGCTGGAGGGTGATGCGGCGGGCTTCGGCGAGCAGGGCTGCGGGTGGAGGGGTGCGGGGTGGTGGAGGGGGGGCGGGAAGTTCCGTGGCATTGAGCAGGGGGAGGGCGGGAGGTG
>CAZSDE010000091.1:0-9704 GCA_964605435.1 uncultured Akkermansia sp. | reverse complement strand
ACCGCAGCACCTGCGCCCAGAATTTGCCCACCCCGTCCCATGCCAGCCATTCGCCTCCCCATTTTTCGGTGAGATCGGATGTGTAGGAGAGTCCCTGACCGAGTCCGAAGCGCCCGATCGCAAGGAGCGGATCGCCTGTGTCCACCGAAAGCACGGTTTGCGTGGCCGGCTTGGCTTCCGTCATGACATAGCCAAGGGCTGAGGGCAGATTGTCCGCATACCCTGCGAGCATGGCATGCTCCGTGGTCACGATGGGGGCATAGACGTCTTCCTTGATGGCGCTCTTGCTGGCCTGCATGGTCTCGCGGGTGAAAATCTGCGGCACCGTATTCGGATCCGTCGCCGCATAGAATCTCCCGCGGCCGATTTCGGCGATCGACTGCAGGAGGTCGCCCGCGGCTCCCTCGCCCAGCGCCACCGTGGAAACCGTCACCCCGCTGTCGGCAAGGCTCTGCGTCAGTTCCGCAAAGCCCTGGTCCGGCGTCTGGCCATCGGTCATGCAGATCATGTGCTTCACCTTCGCCGCACAGTTGTCGAGCATCTGCTTGGCCTGCTGCATGGCGGGATACATGTCCGTGCCGCCGCCCGCCTCGAGGGTATCGATGTTCGCCTGAATGGCATCCTTTTCCGCGGCCCGCCGCAGGTCGGAAACAATCTGCGGCTCGCTGTCGAAACCAATCACGGCGATCTGGTCCTGTGGACCCAGCAGTTCAACCGATGCCTTGGCGGCCTGGCGAGCCAGCGCGATCGGCAGTCCTTCCATGGATCCCGATTTGTCCATGACGAGAACCATGGCCAGCGAGGGCTTTTCCTTTTCCTTCTCGAAGCGGCTCACCAGCGGCAGCACATCCTCCACGGGTGTCTTGTAATAGCCTCCCAGACCAAAGGAATTCTCGGATCCAAGCATGGCCAGCCCTCCGCCGAAATCCTGCACATAGCGTTTCAGAAGGTCCATCTGACGCGCATTCAGGGCCGTTGCGGGAACATCAGCCAGCACGACTGCTCCGAACGAAAGCAGTTCGTCCATCGATTCAGGCACGCCATTCTCACCGCGGACATCGACATCGAATTCCTGTTCCTGGAGGGCCCGTGCCGCCGCCCGCATCTCCTTCGGCTCGCGGTGAATCACGAGCAGCCGGCTCTTGCCCTTCACCTCGACCGTCGCCGAGGCCTGGTTGTTCATCGGAAAGCGGTCGTTCTCCGGCACAATTTCCGCCGTCCAGAGACTGGCACCCGGTGTGGTCATGGGTACGTCGAAATCAACCGTGTTCGGGCCCTTGGCCGTCAGAGCGACGGGCTTCTCGGCCACCGCCACGCCCCGGCTGATGATCCGGACCGTTGCCTTCATGTCCCGGTTGGCGGCAAGGCGCACGCCGAGGCGGACAATTTCTCCGGTAAAGGCGGAGGGCGTATTCGGCTCGACGGCGACCACGGCGGCTTCGGGATCGGTGAGACTGTCGAGCCGCTTCCAGACGACATCCACGTCTTCCCGCTGCAGGGTGGACAGTGCACCCGCGATGCTGCCATCAGTTTCCTGGCCATCAGTCAGCAGGACGAGACGGCGGCTCTTGCCGGCCGGAAAGGCCAGCCTTGTGCTCAGAACCGCATCCGCCAGCCGGGTGGCCGATCGGAACTGGTCATCAGCCACCCCCTTGCCCCATGCATCCAGTTCTGTCTGCAGATCCTCGGGCGTACGCAGCCGCACGCCATTCGCAGCCGCAAACAGGCTGTGCGAATCCCCCCCGCGGAGCTGCCCCAACGCTTCCTTCACCTCCTCAACCGCGCGGCGCGATGCCGCAGGATCCACACTCTGCGAGACATCGACCAGGAAAACCACATGCGCATCGTCCGCATCCTTCATCCAGCCAGGCCTGCACAGCGCCAGCACCAGCAGCACCACCGCCAGACAACGCAGCAGAAACGAGGCCGCCATCAGCCGCTTGGGACGGTCCACCAGTGTGAACCAGTAGCCGCCCGCCAGCACCAGCAGGCTGAGCAGCCACCAGAGGGGAGAAAGATAAGTCAGGTGCATGAGGCGCGCATTACCGCATCCCTATGCCCGGATCCGGCCCCGGTGTCTACAGCTAAGAGCCCACGGAATATCCCGCAGCAGCTGCGCGGGGATCTTCCCAAGCCAGCCAGCTCAACTCAGGAAGCGCCCCAGCAAACCCGCACGGCGGTCTGTCGAGGCTTCGCAAGAGGACTGTCCACCTGTCGTTCATCCTTGTCCTTGTCGCGATTCGCAGGAATGAGAATGGCGGGCTTCTCCAGCGGAGGCTTCCCAAGAGGTCTGTCCAACTGTCGTTCATCTGGATTCAAGAGGCCTGTCCAACTGGCGGGATCGGGCACGCCGCACGGCGATGCCCGGCGGAGGCTTCCCAAAAGGTCTGTCCACTTGGCGGGATTCGCAGGAATGAGAATGGCGGGATTCTTCGGATGACTTTTGCGCACCTGCCGGGCATTTAGGCCTGTGAACTCCGAAACCCGCGCAGAAAATCCGGTGGTCTCCCGCAGGACACAGGAAACGACAGAGGGGACATCTGGGCCTCCCGTTGCGCGCTCCGGGGCGGGGCAAGCCGGAGACGTCAGTACATCGGACGTCGGTTGGCGGTCATGAGCGATGACCGCCAGAAATGCGTCTGTCCGGCCCTGTCAGGCGCAGCGGACAGTGAGGGTGGCACCTTCCACGCGGAGGATTTCGACGACAGTGCCTTCCGGGAGTGGATGGAGGCTTTCGGTGATGGCACGCCATTCTTCTCCGCCGATGCGGACTCGTCCGGGAGTTCCCGAGGTGATGGGATCGACAACGGTGCCGGTGGTGCCGAGGAGGGCGTCGGTGAGAACGGGTCGGTGGTCACTGGCGCGGTAGAGGCCGCGGGCGAGGGGCCGGACGAGGGCGAGACAGAGCACGGAAGCGACGGCGAACACGCCCAGTTGTCCGGCGGTGGTCAGTCCGAGTTGAGCGGCGGCGAGGGCGGTGAGGAGGGCGGCGGTGCCGAAGCTGGCGGGAAAGAACGAGAAGCTCAGCATTTCCACGATGTAGAGGGCGATGCCGAGAACGGTCCAGAGGTGCCAGGGTTGCATGGGGAGGAACTGGATGGGTTGCCATCCGCGCGCCAGCATAACACAGCGATGAACCTCTGCAACGGCGTGCCGTCAGCCGTCCTGCTGACGTGCCTGATCGTATGCCGCGATGATGGCCTGGACGATCCGGTGCCGGACGATGTCTTCGCCGGAGAAGCGGCAGAAGGCGATGCCTTCCGTGCCGGGCAGAACCTTGAGAGCCTCGCGGAGGCCGGAGGTGCGAGGGTCCTTGAGATCGACCTGGGAGGGGTCGCCTGTGATGACGCATTTGGAACCTTCGCCGAGCCGGGTCAGGAACATGAGCATCTGGGCCTGGGTGGTATTCTGGGCTTCGTCGAGGATGATGAAGCTGCGGCTGAGCGTCCGGCCCCGCATGTAGGCAAGCGGGGCGATTTCAATCTGCGATCGGTCGATCATCTTTTCGATCTCTTCCGGATCCAGCAGATCGTAGAGTGCATCGTAGAGCGGGCGGAGGTAGGGCAGCACCTTTTCGTTGAGATCGCCCGGGAGGAAGCCGAGGGCCTCGCCGGCTTCCACGGCTGGGCGGGAAAGAATGATGCGCTGGCAGTCGCCAGTCTTGTAGGCGGCCACGGCACTGGCGACGGCGAGAAAGGTTTTTCCGGTACCTGCCGGACCGATGCCGAAGGTGACATCGTGCGAGCGGATGGCCTTGAGGTAGGCCAGTTGTCCGCGGGTCCGGGCTACTACGGGTGGTTTGCGTGGCGAGCCAATCAGTTTGAGTGAGCCGAAATCCTCGAGGACACTGGTGGGGGCGGCGGGTGGGGTAGCTGATCCGATGCCTGCCTGTTCCATGGCGTAGCGGAACATGTGGCCATTGATTTCCGTGCCCTTGCGGCGGGCTTTTTCGAGGGCGGCGAAGACGCGGCTGGCTCCGGCGACGGCGTCCTCGGTGCCCTGCAGCTTGACCCAGCCTTCCCGCGTGGTGATTTTCACGCCGGCTTCCTTTTCGAGGGTCTTGAGGAGCGAGAGATCGTGCGCGAAGAGACTCTGCAGGAAGTGCGGCGTCTCGTATTCAAGCGTGGTGGTGGTCATGGCAGGAGGCGGTACCGGGGCGCGTCACTTCCAGCCGTAGACGAGTGCCCAATCGATGTCGTCCTTGGTTTTCCCGGTGATCCGGAAAACCACGTAGTAGGTTCCGGTCTTTTTCGGATCGACGTGCACGGCTGCAAAATCACTGCCGCTGCGTTTGGCGGCACTTACCTTGACGCCTTTGGCATCGAAGACATCGATTTCCAGCTTCACTTCGGCTTCCGTGGACGTGCCCAGCCAGAACCACACCTGATTGCCTTTGAAGAGCTGGTGTTTGACGAGTTTCTGTTCGCCCGCCTTGACGGTGCCCTTCCAGTATTCCTGGCGGATCTTGAATCCTTCGGAGACTTGTTCCATGGCACCCTCGAGGGCGGCCGAGTGGGCGTCGTCGACGATGGCCTGCAGCGGGGAAGTGAGCAGGGCGAGGCAGACAGTGAAAGCCGCGGAAGTCCGCAGGCTGCGGAGGAACGATGAGGAAAACCGGCGCATGGGATCAGCCTTTTGTGGTGATGGAACGGACGAGCGTCGAGGTGATGCTGTGCATTTCCCGGACTGCCTTTTCGCTGAGAGTGTCGTCGCCGCTCTGCATGATTTCCCGCAGCCGGGCTACCCCGTCGGCGATGGCCTTGAGCTTGTCCGCGTGCCGGGCCCGTGTGAGCATTTCCTCGAGGGCATCATTGAAGTAATCGGCCAGGTCCGGCTGCAGCAGGACTTCGGCCCGTTCTCCGGAGTAATCGCGGCGGATGACGTCGGTGGCTACTTCGGTGCCGCGAAGCCAGCCGCCGACCGAAACGCATTCGGCGAGGGCACCATCGCGGAGCGATTCCATTTTGGCGCGCACGGTACTCTGAGTGGCGTCGAGTTCGCTGCGGACCTGGTCCCATTGCGAGGCCTTGGCGGCGTCGTCGATGGCTTGGCAATGCTTGAGAACATCTTCCCGGATGCCGAGGGCGGTCGAAAGGGAGAGGACGTCCTTGCCGATCGTTTCGACTGTCTTGCGGTCTTCGGCCTGAACGGCGATGAAGCCATCCGCCACTGTTGCTCCGAGGAGCAGGGCCACATCCGTGCGCTCGCTGAAGTTCGGACGGCTGCCATTGGAGACCTGGGCCTTCCAGTCGGGATCACCCAGTTTGTCCAGCACTGAAAAGATTTCGCTGGGCACCGGGATGATGACTTCATCGACCACCTGTCCGGGGAACTGTGAAAGGTCCAGTTCGCCGCCTCCCTTGTCGACGGGGGACTGGGCCGCGGGGTCGTTCTGTGCGGCAAGGTCGGCGAGGCCGAGCGAAAGCACGGCAGCCGGAACGAGGATTCGGAATCGGAGCATGAGCGACACGGGAGGTCTCATGCGGGAGACTAGAACAGGCCCCGGCAATATGCCAGGGGGAACGGCAGGGGTCAGCTCTGGCGGGCGTGCATTCCTCTTGCGCGGAGAAGCGGGGTTTCCTAAGGCTGATCCGCCCGTGGTGGTCTGCCAGTGGTTGCTTTATGCCCGCCTTCAGCCGTATTTTCCCGTCGCGCGCCACGCTTTTTCAACATCTGCCCGTCAACCCAAGGAAATGAACAACGCCATTCTCGCCAAAGCCGCCAATGAATCCCGTGGTCTTGCCATGGACGCCGTCCACAAATGCTCATCCGGGCATCTTGGTCTTCCTCTTGGCGCGGCGGAAATCGGTGCGGTGCTTTTTGGTTCTGCGCTCCAGTGCGATCCTGCGGATCCCCGCTGGCTGAACCGCGACCGCTTCATTCTCAGCGCAGGCCATGGCTCCATGTTCATTTATGGATGGCTGCACCTCGCGGGATACAATCTGTCGCTCGAGGAAGTGAAGAATTTCCGGGTACTCCATTCGCTCACGCCCGGGCATCCGGAGTTTCATGAAACCGAAGGCGTGGAATGCACCACGGGCCCGCTGGGTCAGGGCGTTGGCAATGCTGTCGGCTATGCCCTGAGCGGCAAGATGGCAGCGGCGAAATACAATACTGCGCAGCACACCATCATCGATCACCACGTCATCGCGCTGGCCGGCGACGGCTGCCTTCAGGAAGGCGTGGCGCGCGAAGCCGTCGCCTTCGCGGCGCACAATGGACTCGACAATCTCATTCTGATTTTTGATTCGAATGATGTCACGCTCGACGCCATGGCGAAGGTCACGCAGAGCGAGAACACGCAGGCGCTCTACGAGGCTCTGGGCTGGGACGCCGTGACGATTGATGGGCATGATCTGAGTGCCGTTGCCGCGGCGGTGGAAGGCGCGAAGCGGAACGACAACGGCAAGCCGAAGATCATCATTGCGAAGACCATCATTGCGAAAGGCATCCCGGAAGTTGCGGGCACCGCCAAGGGGCATGGGGAAGGCGGCGCGAAATTCACCGATGCGGCGAAGAAGGCCCTCGGGATTCCGGAAGGCACGCATTTCCACGTCAGCGACGACGTGCGGGCCTACTTTGCGGATCTGAAGGTGCAGCGTGCGGCCGGGCATGCCGCCTGGCAGAAAACGTTCGATGCATGGGCTGCTGCCAATCCCGCGCTGGCCGCCGAATTGAGCGCCGCGCGCAGTGGTGGTCTGCAGGCTGCCGACCTGCTGAAGCTGGTTCCCGAGTATCCAGCGGAAGGAAAGTCCGCGACGCGCAACTGCGGGGGCGAGATCCTCAATCACATCGCGAAGGCGGTTCCGCAGCTCATCACGGGCAGCGCGGACCTCTTTGGTTCGACGAAGAACTACATCAAGGACGGCGGCGACTTCTCCGCGGCGAACCCAACGGGCCGCAATATCTGGTTCGGCATCCGCGAGCACGCCATGGGTGCCATCTGCAATGGCATTGCCTACGACGGCCTCTTCCTTGCCAGCGGGGCCACCTTCCTCGTGTTTGCCGACTACTGCCGCCCGAGCATCCGTCTCGCGGCGCTCGCCAAGCTTCCGGTCACCTACATTTTCACGCACGACAGCGTTGGCGTCGGGGAAGACGGTCCCACTCACCAGCCCGTGGAAACCGTGAGCGGCCTCCGTGTCATTCCGAACCTTGATGTCATCCGTCCGGCCGATGCCGAGGAAACCGCGGCTGCCTTCGCTGCCGCCCTCAGCCGCGCCGATGGTCCGACCCTGCTCGCGCTTTCCCGCCAGGATCTCCCGCTCATGGGATTCGCGAGCGCCGCGGCACGCCGCGACGGCACACTCAAAGGCGGTTACGTCCTTGTCAGGGAATCCGCCCCGCTCAGCGCCATCGTCCTCGCCACCGGATCGGAAGTGCAGTGGGCCGTCGCAGCCGCCAAAGGCAATCCCGGCGTCCGCGTGGTCAGCCTCCCGTGCTTCGAACGATTCGACCGCCAGGCCCAGGCGTACCGCGACGAAGTTCTCCCGCCTGCCTGCACGAAGCGCATTGCCATCGAAGCCGGTGTCTCTGGCCTCTGGTGGAAATACGTCGGTTCCCATGGCACTGTCCTCGGTATCGACCGCTTCGGCATGAGCGCTCCCGGCAACACCGTCATGAAGGAACTCGGCATGACCGCCGAAGCCGTCAAGGCGGCCCTCGCGTGAGGGCCTGCCCAGTCTGGGATGAATTACCGCACGTGGCACGGACTCAACCGCTGGGGATTCCTTGTGTGTATGCCCGCGGTGGCGGCCGGATTCCTGATGCCACCGGGCCCTCCTCAGGCAGCCCTGCTGACCGTGGGAGTTGCTTTTGTGGTCGGCTCCGGCGTGGCGGGAGCGGTCCTTGCCATTCTCATGATGGCCGGGAAATTCCGTTTTGCCTGCCCCGCGTGTGGGAAAAGGAATACGCACGTGTGCCGGTCTGAGAGGGGCCGGGGCATGGAACTGCATTGCGGGCAATGCGGCACCTTCCGCGAAGGCGGCCTTTTCAGGCTGAAGCTGCGGTTGGAATCCCCGACTCGGGATTCTTCGCGTTGAGCCGTGAGTGACGGAACTGGCCGGAGTTCTGTGACGGCGTGAATGCGGCGGGAAAGATGGTGGCGCGGCGGGCGTTTTCTGTACAGAACCCGACTCAGCAATCTTTTCCCGATTCCATGAAATCCTTCCGTACTGCATTTTTCCTTGCTGCTCTTGCGTCCACTGCCTCTGCCGGGGTCACGTGGAAAACTGTGCAGCTTTGTGATGAATTTCATGCCGAGGGAGCCGCGGCGGGCGACTTCAACAAGGACGGCAAGATGGATGTGGTTTACGGGCCGTACTGGTGGGAAGGACCCGACTTCAAGACGCGGCACACCATTTATGATGGCAAGCCCTACGATCCCCGGGGGTACTCCAAGAACTTCTTCGCCTACTCGCCCGATCTCAACAAGGATGGCTGGGCGGACGTCCTCGTGCTCGGCTTTCCGGGCGATGTGAGCTACTGGTTCGAGAATCCGAAGGGAGCCGACGGCCTCTGGAAGCGTCACGATGTCTTCAAGGTGACCGACAATGAATCGCCGCACTGGGTGGACATCACGGGTGACGGCAAGCCCGAGGTGGTCTGCAGCACCGGTGGATTTTTCGGCTATGCTGGTCCCGGCGAGGATCCCGGAGCGGAATGGCCGTTCACGAAGATCACAGGCGATGTGAAGGTGCAGCGTTTCACGCATGGCCTTGGCGTCGGCGATGTGAATGGCGACAAGCGTCCCGACCTGCTCGAGAAGAATGGATGGTGGGAACAGCCGGCTGATACCCGGACCCAGCCGGAATGGAAGTTCCATGCCCAGGTCTTTTCGGAACCCGGAGGTGCCCAGATGTTTGCGCAGGACCTTGATGGCGACGGAGACCAGGACGTCTTCACTTCGCTGGCGGCCCACCGCTACGGGCTGGCATGGTTCGAGCAGAAGGACGGCCAATGGGTGCGGCACGACCTCATGGCAGAGGATGACAAGGACCCGAAGCGCCCGCGCTATTCCGAACTCCACGCCATCGACAATGCCGACTTCAATGGAGACGGGGTACGCGATTTCGTGACCGGCAAGCGCTTCTGGTCGCACGCGCCCAGTCCGGACGGCAGCGGCGGTGAACCCGGGACGCATGATCCGGCGGTGCTCTACTGGTACGAGGTGAAGCCCGGGGGAGCCTCCGGCCAAGCAGAGTTCATTCCGCACCTCATTCACAACGACAGCGGGGTCGGCACCCAGGTGACGGCGATCGATGTCGATGGCAATGGCGTCCCTGACGTCGTGGTCGGCAACAAGAAGGGATGCTTCGTGAGCTTCGGAACCCGAGAATGATGCGGCGGCGCTGCCCGCACCGGATTTTTCCGTTCCGCGGGCACGGATCTGCAAAAATTCAGTTGCAGCGGGCGGTGCTGCGGATTTGATGCAGCTCCGCGTGGTTGCTGCGCGGACGGCTTGCCTCGCTAGCTCAATGGTAGAGCAGTTGACTCTTAATCAATTGGTTTCAGGTTCGAGTCCTGAGCGGGGTACCACACCGGAAGCAGGGCCCGGAACGGTTGGCCTGAAGGAGGCAGGGAAGCGGTTTCGGGTGAGCGGGTTGCCCATGGGAAGTACCGCAGAGCCGGGAAAAAACTGCTGGCGCGGAGCGCAGGGCCTGATTCAATCCCCGGGCGTTGCGTTGTAACGCTGCGCCATCTGT
>CAZSDE010000090.1:2522-9713 GCA_964605435.1 uncultured Akkermansia sp. | reverse complement strand
ACCGCCACACTCAGAAGCTGGGGCCATCAGTTCATCGGACCGGACGAAGGCATGCTCGCCTGCGGCTACGAAGGCGTCGGACGGCTCTGGCCAGTCGAAGGAATCGTCGACCGCGCCATCGAAATGCTCCATCCGCCCCCGGCTGCATCTTCCGGTTTTTCAGCTTGAGGGACACCCCCGCCTCATGCGAACATCGGAGATTCCCGTAGCTCAACCCCGGGCAGTTTCTCCAGTATCCACCGGTCAGCCAATTCCTCCTCCATGAAATCCATCCGCTCACCGCGTCGCCCGCCATCCTCCGCGCCGACACGCTCAAACTGAAGAACGGCAAGGTCTACGAAGGCACCGTGACCGAGGTCGGCGATTCCTACGAAATCGCCATCCCCATGGGCAAAATCGTCGACCACCAGACCGTCAAGAAGGCTGACGTCGCCGAATTCATCCGCACCCTGCCCGACGAAAAGGAATCGAAGGATCTGGCCGCGCTGGTACCCACAGCCGACGCCATGCCCGCTTCCGCCTACGAAACTGTCCTCAAGGAAAAAATCGAACCGTTCCTCAAGAAGTACCCCGTCAGCAAATTCCGCGCGGCCGTCGACAGCGTCGCCAAGACATACCGCGAGGAACTCGCCCGCGTGAAAGCCGGCGACCTGAAACTCGATGGAACATGGATCGCCGCCGAAGAACTGAAATGGAACGATTACAATGTGAAGGCCCAGAAGCTCCTCCTGCAGCTGCGCGGCCATCTCAAGGCAGGCAAGCCCATGGAAGCCTATCAGGCATTCTCGGCCATCGAAACCGGACACGTCGCATCGACCGCCTACCCGACGGCCGTAGCTGAGATTTCCAAGGCGATGGCGAAACTGGAAGCGACCCTTGAAGCGGCTGCCACGGAACAACCGACCAAAGTCATCGAACGCACGAAGATGCTGGCTGGCCTCACCGCCGACAAGCGCAGCGCGGTCGAAGCCGCCATCAAGGAGGAACTCACGAACTTCCAGACCCGCCTCGCCGAGGAAAAGAAGAACAAGATCCCTCTCACCACCTTCTATCCGTACGACCTTTCATCGATCAAGGAATCAATGACGGGAGCCAAGAAGGAAATCACCCGCCTCGCTGGTCTGGACCTCGCGAAGCTGGCCGCCGTCAGCACGAAATTCCAGGCTGGTCTCAAGGACATGGCGGAAAAGGCCTACATCTCGGCGCGCAGCAACTTCGAGGAAGTCGCCAAGTTTCACAGCAAGGACGAGACGGTTAAGAAGATGGTGGAATCCGCCAAGACGGCCGCCGCCACTGCACCGAAAACGGAATCAGGAATTCCGGGCACCCCGGGAACAGCTACGACCCCACCGTCGACTCCACTCCCCGCGACCGGAGCTGTGCCCGCCGCCAAACCGGTCGCCGCACCGAAACCAGCCGCCGCACCGAAACCAACAGAACCGGCGGCGGCTCCCGCGGCCCCTCCTGCCGAGATGACCGTGTCGGAACCGGAACCGGAGAACAATCTCCCCAAATTCCTCATGGGAGGAGCCGGCCTGCTGGCCCTCGTTGGCATCCTCGCCAAGGTCCTCGGCAAGAAGAAGTCGGAAGACTGATCCCAGGGACCAGCCCACTCTCCACGATGAGCAACGCCCGCACTGCCAGAATTTCGCGCCGCACCGCGGAAACCGACATCTCCCTCAGCGTCAGCATCGATGGCTCCGGAAAGTCCGACGTCGACACCGGCATAGGCTTTTTCGACCACATGCTCACCCTGCTCGCCCGGCACAGCCTCATGGACCTGAGCGTGAAGGCCACCGGCGATCTGCATGTCGATTTCCACCACACCGTGGAGGACACCGGCATCGTGCTTGGCCAGGCACTGCGCGAAGCACTCGGGGACAAGCGCGGTATCGTCCGCTATGGATCGGCCTACCTGCCCATGGACGAAACCCTCGCCCGGGTCGCGGTCGATCTCTCGGGCCGGTCATTCCTCGAATTCCGCGCCCCGGCGTCGGTTCCTTCCATCGGACTCTTCCCCTTCCAGCTCGTCGAAGAATTCCTCCGTGGCTTCGCTCATAACGTTCTCGCGAATGTCCATGTGGAAATCCTCTATGGCCGCGATGCCCACCACATGGCCGAAGCGGTTTTCAAGGGACTCGCCCGTGCGCTCGACGCCGCCATGAGGATCGATCCGCGGGTGACCGGCGTCCCCAGCACCAAGGAAAGTCTCTGACACGGATGAAGTCCGGAATCATCGACTACGGCGGCGGCAACCTCCAGAGCGTCCGCAATGCGGTCCGCGCCCTCGGCCACGATCCCGTCCTCGTGCGCAGCCCGCAGGATCTCGATGGCGTTTCCGCCCTCATTTTTCCCGGGCAGGGAGCCTTTGGCGACTGCATGGCCGCCCTCGGGCGGCAGCAACTGACGGAGGCCCTCGTCAGCTGGATCGCGGCCGACCGTCCCTTCTTCGGCATCTGCATCGGATACCAGGTGCTGTTCGCTGAAAGCGACGAAAATCAAGGAGTCCGTGGCCTCGGGGTATTTCCGGGAAGGGTCGTCCGCTTCCCCTCGGTGCCCGGGGCCAAAGTGCCCCACATGGGATGGAATCAGGCACAACTCACTCATCCGGATCATCCAGTGTGGGACGGCCTCGGTCAGTCACCATTCTTCTATTTCGTTCATTCCTACTTTCCGGTACCGGAGGACGACTCCCTCGTGGCGTCCCGCACGGACTACGCGGGCTTGAGTTTTGCCTCAGCCATCCAGCAGGGCAATGTCACCGCCACCCAGTTCCATTCGGAGAAAAGTCAGGAGAACGGGCTCAGACTGATCGGAAACTTTCTCCGCCGGCATGCGGAACCACGCTGACGCATCCCGCGTTGCACCGCGTTCCGGCTGCGGTAAATGCCAAGGCAGCGCTCCCGCCGGGAAACGCTCTCTCTGAACCACCACATGGCTGCTCTCTGGAACTTCCTCCACACCGCCGGGATCATCCTTCTCGTGCTCCTCGTCTTCAATTTCGTGATTCTCGTGCACGAATGGGGGCACTTCCTTGCCGCCCGCTGGCGTGGCCTGAAAGTCGAGAAGTTCCAGATCTGGATGGGCCAGCCCATCTGGAAACGGACATGGAATGGCGTCCAGTACGGCCTCGGATGGCTTCCCATCGGTGGCTTCGTCCAGCTTCCCCAGATGTCGCCCATGGAGGCCATCGAAGGCGCTTCCTCGGAGCCCCGTGAGAAACTCCCGCCCATCCGCCCGCTCGACAAAATCATCGTCGCCTTCGCCGGACCCCTCTTCAGCATGCTGCTCGCGGTGGCCTGCGCCTTCCTCGTCAGCCTCGTGGGCCGACCCGTCGACCAGCGCGAAACCTCCACCGTCATCGGCATCATCGATCCCGAAGGCGCCGCCGCCCGGGACGGCCAGCTGAAGCTCGGCGACCGCGTGCTCGCCATCGACGGGCAACCTGTGAAGCGCTTTCTCGGTATGGTCGACAGTGTCCAGTGGTTCATCATGTCGGGCACCAACAACCCCATCGCCCTGACGATCCTCCGGGACGGAGAAACCGAACCGCGTCAACTCGCCATCCCCGCCCCTCCGGAAGTAATGAAGGAATTCCAGGAATGGGAAAACCGCAGCTGGTGGCAGCGGCTCTCAGGGCGTCCCCCAGTCCGCAAACTCGGCATCGGCCCAGCCACCGATGGCCGCATCGCCGGACTCTACCCTGCCAGCCCCGCCGAACGCGCCGGCCTGAAGCCAGGCGACCGCATCCTCCGCATCAATGGCGAGAAAGTCTGGACGCAGGCCGCCATCGAGGACGCCGCCGAAAAAAGCACCGGGCCGCTCGAGGTCACCGTTCTGCGCGGGAGCACCGAGCAAACACTCAGCATCACTCCGGAAGTCCCCGCCACCGCCCCAGCCGCCATCGCCGGACAGAAACGCGTCGGCATCAGCAAGATCGAAGCCGCCGACGGCACGGCCTACACCATCGAACATCCGGCTCCCTTCGGACTCATCGGCGACTACGTCCGCAATTTCTTCGGAACCATCAGCGCGGTCGGCAACCGCTCCAGCAGCATCGGCATCGGCCACATGAGCGGCCCGGTCGGCATCATGAATCTCTACTACCGCATCTTTCAGCACCCGGAAGGCTGGCGCTTCCTCATCTTCATGTCGGTCATCATCAATGTGAGCCTTGCCCTCTTCAACCTGCTGCCTGTGCCGGTGCTCGACGGTGGTCACATCACCATGGCCATGGCCGAATGGATCCGGGGCCGTCCCCTGCCCCTGCGCATGCTGGAAGCCCTCCAGACCGGCTGCGTCCTGCTCCTCCTCACATTCGTCGGATTCGTAACCATCAAAGATGTGAGTGGCCTGCGCGAGGACGCCGACGACGCCACTCCGATCACGTTCCGCAATCCCGACAGCAAGTGATGGACCCTGCCCCAATGAGCCACGCAGACCTTTCCTACTGCCCCGACCTCTTCCATTTCCACCGCCGCATCGCGCGCCCCGTCACGGTAGGCCGCACTGTGATCGGAGGAGACCGCCCCGCTGTGGTGCAGAGCATGCTCACGAGCGACACCCGCGACACGGCGGCCTGCGTTGCCGAAGCCCTCGAACTGGACCAGGCCGGCTGCGAGATCGTCCGCATCACGGCCCAGACACGTGTCTATGCCGCGAACCTCGAGAACATCCGGAATGGACTCCGTGCCGCCGGCAGTTCCGTTCCCCTTGTCGCCGACATGCATTTCAAGCCGGACGCTGCCATGGAAGCGGCCCGCTGGGTCGACAAGGTCCGCATCAATCCAGGGAATTTCGTCGACAAGAAGAAGTTCGAAGTCCGCGAATACACCGACGAGGACTACGAAGCGGAAGTCGCCCGCATCGCCGAAGTCTTCGCTCCCCTCGTCCAGCTCTGCAGAGAACGCGGAGTCGCCATGCGCATCGGCACCAATCACGGCAGCCTGAGCGACCGCATCATGAACCGCTGGGGCGACACACCGCGCGGCATGGTGGAAAGCGCCCTCGAATTCGCCCGCATGGCCCGCGCCGCTGACTATCATGAGTTCGTCTTCTCGATGAAGGCGTCCAATCCCAAGGTCATGATCGAAGCGTACCGCCTCCTCGTGGCGGAATTGCGCGCGCTCGGACCGGACTGGAATTACCCGATTCATCTCGGCGTCACGGAAGCGGGCGACGGCGAAGACGGCCGCATCAAGAGCGCGATCGGGATAGGGTCGCTGCTCGGCGATGGCATTGGCGACACCATCCGGGTCTCCCTCACGGAAGACGCCGTCCACGAGATTCCGGTCGCCCGGACCCTCGCCCGCGTCATCGCCACGGAAACCGCCCGACCTCCACTGCCTGCGGTCACCGCCGCGCCCTCATGGGATCCCTTCAGCTACCGCCGCCGGGCCACCGCCCGCATCACGGTAGGCCAGCATCCGCTCGGCGGCACGGAAACCGTCCGCGTCGTGACCACTCAGGCAAAGCACGACGCGGTCGCTCACAAGCTCGCTGGCCTCGGTGAATTCCAGCCGGAGATTGTGCTTGAATCCAGTGGCGGGCGTGCCGTGGACCCTCTTGATGAGGAAGCCATCGCGCGGATCAACCGCTTCCCGGATCCGATCTTCGTGACCATTCCCGATGGCTACCCGCATCCGGTCGTTGCCAGTTTCCGGCTCCTCGCAGCGCGCCTTGAGGAACGGCATCCCATCCTTCTCAAGGATACCTTCCATCCATCTGACGACCCCGAAGCTCCCTTCCTCGACACGCTGCTGCGGGCCGCCGCCCATCTCGGCAGCCTGCTCTGCGATGGCATCGGCGACGCCATCATCGTGCAGGGCGAACAGGCCCCCGGCCAGAGCCTGCGCCTTTCCTACAACATCCTCCAGGCCGCCGGTGTCCGCATTTTCAAAACCGACTACGTGGCCTGCCCAAGCTGCGGCCGCACCCTCTTCAATCTGCAGTCCACCACTCAGAAGATCCGCGCAGCCACCGGTCACCTCAAGGGGGTCCGCATCGCCGTGATGGGCTGCATCGTCAATGGACCCGGCGAAATGGCCGATGCCGATTTCGGCTACGTCGGCGGAGCCCCCGGAAAGATCAATCTCTACGTCGGCAAAACGCCCGTGAAATTCAATATCCCGGAAAACGAAGCCGTCGACCGGCTCATTGACCTGATCCGTGAGCACGGACGCTGGATCGATGCTCCCGCCACGGCGGCAGTTCCGCTGCCGGGCTGAGAATCGGCGGACCAGTCGGCATGCACAGTTCTCAGTGAGGAGCCGCCTCGGCCCCGCGGGATTCGCGGAACTGCCGGCTCGCGGTGATCTTCGCCACGGCGGTCCCCACCCGGCCATCCCCATTGAGGAGGGCGGCCGTGATTTCCTCCAGCAGGGGTTCGTCGCTCAGCATAGCCGAGCGGCCGAGCGCATAGCCGAGAAGCTTGCGGGCAAACTGACGGAAGAACTGCTCACGCCGCGGCCCGGCGATCCAAGACCGCAGACCTTCCATGCCGTCCACCGCCGTGCCATCCGGCAGCGTCGCAGCCGCCGAAACCGCAAGTCCAGCCGCATCATTCTTCCGGAATCGGCCAATGGCATCGTACCCCTCGAGAGCGAAGCCGTACGGATCAATGCGGACATGACAGCCGGAACAGCGCGCATCCGAACTGTGACGCTCGGTCATGGCCCGCTCGGTCAGACCATCCGGAGCGGATTCCGGGAGCGGAGGCACTCCTTTGGGCGGCCGCGGCAGGCGTTCGCCCAGCAGGGTCTCACATAGCCAGTTGCCGCGCAGAATGGGACTGGTGCGCGAGGCCCCGCTCTGCCTCGCCAGGACCGCCGCAAAGCCCTCCGCGCCGATGCCCGCGCATGCCCTCGACCCGGCGCCATTCCTCACCATTCACCGACTCGATCCCGTAATGCCGGGCGAGGGTTTCGTTCAGATAGCTGTAGTCGGCATCAAGGAGCTCGCCCACCGGACGGTTCTCCTGAAACAATGCCGTGAAGAAACGCAAAGCCTCTTCCTTCATGGCCCCGCGGACACCCACGAAGGTCGGAAAATGCCGCTCGCTCTTCTCGTCGAGCGTGTCGATTTCCCGGATGTGCAGCCACTGGAGACCGAATTCCTCGGCCAGCCGGTGCACCTTCGGATCCCGCAGCATGCGCGCCGTCTGTTCCGCCAGCACGGCCGGATCCCGCAGCC